>JBEKOA010000063.1:0-22321 GCA_049522255.1 Occallatibacter sp. | reverse complement strand
AAATCAGCAAGTGCCGGGTCCTACGCGACGTAATCCCGCCAACCCCGCCAGGTCCGGAAGGAAGCAACGGTAACGGGCTAGTACGTGTGCAGTAGGTCACCCGGCGCTTTTGTGCCGTGGGGCCGATTTTGCGAATAGCGTGTGGGCTGCATGGTATCCCACCCTGTTCGCACAGAACGCGAAAAGGATGGGTCACCCGGCGTGTGGGCTGCACCGCTTTCCACCCTAGCCGCAAAAAAAATGACGCGGCGAGGGTGGGGCACCCGGGTTCCAGAGAAAAAGCCGCATAAGATTAAGCAGCAAGGAGAAATGCATTGACCCTCAGTGTTCGCCCCGTAGTGGGCTGCCGCGCAAAGATCACGGCGCTCGGAACCTACGTTCCCCCGCAAGTTCTGACCAACCAAGACCTGGAAAAGCTGGTGGATACCAACGACCAGTGGATTCTGGAACGCACTGGAATCCGCGAGCGGCATGTGCTGGCCAAAGGGCTGGGCGTGAGCGATATCTGCACCGAAGCGGCAAAAAAATGCCTGGCGGCGCGGGGCATTCCGGCGACCGAGGTCGAGATGATTATCGTAGGCACGGTGACGCCGGACATGATGTTCCCGGCGACGGCCTGCCTGGTGCAGGATAAGATCGGGGCCAAGGGCGCGTGGGGATTTGATGTATCGGCGGGCTGCTCGGGATTTGTCTATGCGCTGCAGGCGGGCGTGAAGATGATCGAGAGTGGAGCGCACAAGAAGGTGCTGGTCTGCGGCGCAGACGCCAACACGAGAATGACCGACTACACCGACCGGACCACCTGTATTCTCTTTGGCGACGGAGGCGGGGCGGTGCTGCTCGAGCCTTGCGAAGAGGGCGAGATCGGCTTCATCGACTATGCGCACGAGATCGACGGATCGGGGGCGGCTGTGCTGAACCTGAAGGGCGGCGGCAGCCTCAATCCATCGAGCCACGAGACGGTGGATAAGAAGATGCACTACATCTACCAGGACGGCCAGGCAGTGTACAAGTTTGCCGTGCGCAAGATGTTCGAGGCCACAACCAAGGTGCTCACACGCAACGGCGTGACCGGTGCAGACCTGGGCTGCTTCATTCCGCATCAGGCCAATCTGCGGATTATCACGGCAACCGCGGACCGGTTAGGCATGGACCGGGAGCGGGTCATTATCAACATCGAGAAATATGGCAATACCTCGGCGGGCACGATTCCTCTGGCGATGGAGACGGCAATCGAGGATGGGAAGTTGAAGAAGGGCGACCTGGTGTTGCTGGCCGGTGTGGGCGCCGGATTCACGGTTGGAGCTGCGCTGCTGCGCTGGGAGATATAGGAGCAGCTGACAGCCGACAGCTTGCAGTTAATTATCTCCAGCTACTGAATTGTCGGGCGATGGATAAAGGGTTAGCAGGCCGGTTCGCTTTGCGGACCGGCCTTTTTTAGCGAGTTAGCGGTGGTTGGCAAGTGGGGTCGTGAGGCTGGCGCTTTGTGAACGATTTACTGAGTCAGCAGCTTGAAGGCGTGTGTCCATTGATTGCGTGCGAATCCGGGGATGCACCATAACATGGCCAATGGCTCGATGGCGCGTGCTGCCTCCGCTTTGCCCATGTCCGCTGTCTCCCACCCGAACTGATCGAGAATTCCACGCACAGACTCTTTGGCATTTTCGTTGTTGCCGCAGATGAACATGGTCGGCTTGCCTTGCTTGAATTGGGGATTCACCATGAGTGTATTGCCCACCGAGTTAAAGGCTTTCACGAAGTGGGCACCCTCAAACTCGCGCTGCAACAGTTCCATGAGAGATTCATTGATAGTTGTAAAAAAGGGGAGCACGCCATTCACGGGCGGCGCATCTGCAATTGGGTTGCACGCGTCGATCACGGTCTTTCCATCGAGATTTTCCGCGCCGGCCAGGCGGAGAACATCGGCTGCCGCTTTGCCGCTGACGGCGAGAACGATCAGTTTGCCAAATGCCGCCGCGGCGTCGAATGTGCCCGTTGACGCAGCCGGATTCTGTGCCTTCCAGCCATCGAGTTTTGCAGGTGTCCTTGAACCTAACGTCACCTCGTGGCCATGCTTGAGAAAGCCACCGGCCAGTGACTTGGCGACATCGCCCGATCCCAGTATCCCGATTTTCATCTCGACCTCCAGTCACGCATGAGATTGCCGAAGCGAACTGTGAGATTCACGCATTTTCGGTGAGCTTCCGATTCGGGGTCAGGGGCCGTATGATGGAAGGCCCCAGGGACACTCTGAACAAGTCATTTTTGGATTAGCGCGCCCTGATTCAGAGCGGGTCGATCTGGTATGCATCAGATGGTCTCTGACGAATCCACGCTGCGGCGAATTAGCGGGTCAGGGCTTTCTACGCACCCAGCGAACCGGGTGGTCGCCAACCGCGGCAAAATGCTTGTCATAAGTCACCGCTCTGCCGTCCAAAGTCTGACCATCACTTGACAGCGTGAAGGTAAGAGCGACCTCTGAAAATGGGAATCCCGGATCTCTTCCAACCAGCTTGAAACTGAGCTGCCGGGGTTGCACTTCGACATCATTCATCGACCGTTTCGAGGGGGTACACCCATTCTTGATATCCCATCGAGCTCCGTTTTGCTTGACATAGTAGTCGCATTGG
Organism: Occallatibacter sp.; assembly: GCA_049522255.1. Taxonomy (GTDB): domain Bacteria; phylum Acidobacteriota; class Terriglobia; order Terriglobales; family Acidobacteriaceae; genus Telmatobacter. The sequence goes on along the minus strand of JBEKOA010000063.1, from coordinate 19,691 downwards.
GGATTTGACTCACCACCCACCAGATAGTCGTTCGGCGCGGAGGCTTGATACCACCTTCCCTCGACGGTAAATGTCATCGCGTCGGTGGCGGCACGCTCGTTTTGCCGTTTTTCCTCGAGGAGTTTCTGCTGTTGCTCTTCCCCTTGTTTCTTTGCCAATTCGTCTGCCGCAGTCTTGGCAAGCGCCTTGAGCCTGTAGATCTCGTCCTGGGTGACGCGGGCGTCGGCCGGTTGGATGGCCTGGTAAAAGATCAGGCTGGAGATGGCGTCGTCATACCGCCCTGCTAGAGTTTGAACGCCGGCGAGCTTCTTATAAGCGTCCCCCCACCAGGGAGCGACCAGCAGGGCTGCTTTGTACTCAGTGATTGCGCGCTCGTAGTCGGCACTCTCGGTAGCCGAATTCCCAAAGACCACAGCCATCACGTAGTGCCCACGGGCTTCTTCAGGAACCTCAGGCAGAGGCCCCATGGCCTGAGCCAGTTGGATGATATGCAGCCTGGCGGCATCGGTGGGGCTGGCGCTAAACTGCTGCAGCGCTTGTTGAAACTGCAATGCTTGCTTGTGGTCAAGACTGCGACGCAATTGCTCCGCGCTCAGGGTGTCAGACCCAGGGCGCACGGCGGCGAAATAAAGCGCCAGATTGCGTCTGGCACCCTCGTATTCGTTGGCCTTGGCGTATGCCGAGGCGGCGTTGAAGTAGGCATCGGCATACCAGGGGGCCTGCACCGCGACCTGCTCAAACATCTGAGCCACAGTTTCGAAATCGTCCGCGGACGCAGCGGCGGCCATCTGCGAGATCGCCTTGGCGTAATCGTCTTGAGCAAGCTGGGAGATCGCAGGAGCCGGATTCAGGCTCTTGGCCAGATCGACAATCTTGGTGCGCAGTACGATATCTCCAGGATTGCTCTGGAAACTCGTCAGTTCGGTCGCGAGCTCATTGCGGGCAGCCGTGTCGGCGGCAGCCTGCTCCCGCGTAGGAGCAGTGTGCTTGGCAGTTTGTGCCTGTGCCGTTACAGCGATTGCGCACGACAATGGAAAAATCATGAGACCGGAGAAAACAGATCTTGCGTTCATGGTTCTCGCTTTCTCTCTGGTACCCGGCGATCCGAGACCAAGGTACTCAGATTATACGAAGTCGCCTTACATTGTATCCGGAATTCCGTCCTTGAGCACTTAGATAGGAAACAGACTGAAGACAATGGGGCGAGCCCACCTCTGACGCAAAAACACGAACGTGAAGGCGTCTATCCATCGCTCACACCTAACTTGCAGGGCATTCTCATGGAAGGCCTTAACGCAATCCGTCCTGATTCGCCCCTTCAACTGAGAAGCTGTATTCGGGCAGAACGCGGGCCTCGGCGGCCATGCGAAAGAAGACTCTCATGGCCTCGATACATTCGCCGTCGAGAATGTAGTGGATGTTGGTGGTCAAATAAGTCCGGATCGTCTCTTCGGGGATGGGCATGCGACGGGACCATTCGGCCACGAGGGCCTCGATGTTCTCCAGGCCGTGAATGCGGGATTGAATAAGATCTTCCGCGATGCTCTCAACCAAGGGGCTGCCCCACACATTGGTGCTCCAGACGGCGGAGACGAAGGGCAGGCCGGTGAGCGCGTGCCATTCCTGAGCCAGATCGTGATAGACGAGCAGTTCCCCGGTACGCTCAAATCGGTTGGCGCGCTCCTCGAGGGCAAGCAGCGCCGGGTCGCCGATGAGGATGGCGGCGTCCGCACGCTGAAGCATGGCGTCGAGATCGGCGGCGAGTGGCAGAAAGGGCACCTCCGGGTTGTCCCAGTGTTTGAAGAGAATGCGCGCGTGGGCCAGCGTGGTGCGGCTTGCAATGTCGGCGGCTACCGAGCGCAGAGCCTGGAGCGGCTGGCTGGCTCTGCTGACGAGCAGCAGAGACCGTACACGGCCCTTGGAGGCGATTGTGCATCCGGGCAGGATGCGCAGGCTGGGAGTGGTGGCCAGGGCCGCGATGGGGACGAGTCCGATCTCGGCAGCGCCCGAGGCCAGGCGGTCGGCGCAGTCGGCGGGTGACATGCGGTCGATCTGAAAGCGGCAGGCGAGCGGGGCGTTCAGTGGCGGATGCTCGAAGTCCCACATCAGGGGCGCCGGATTGAGGAAACCGATGGCAGCAACACGCAGACGGGCTTGGGGCAGGGAACTCACGCTTTCTCAGACTACTTCTCTTAGATTAGTACTGGGCCTCCTTCCAAGTGAGCAGGGATTCCGCGGGGAGCATCTGTAGAGCCAATACCTGCGCCTTGACAGGAGAGTCTGCTCAGGGTAACGTTGGCAAAATTACCAACGAGCGCCAGTTCTGGTTTCCTGTGGGGAAAATGGGACTGTGCAGTCTTTTGACATACTAGTCGATCAATGACCACACTGACCCGAGGAACGACATCAATGGTTACCTCACAACTGGACGAGGAACGGCTGGCCTGGCTTGCGTTGACGCTGGCGCCGGGATTGGGTCCGAAGCGGATTCTGGATGCGGTGAAGACGCTGGAGGCGGCTAGCCAGATCTTTTCTCTTACGCTGACAGAACTCGAAGGGCTGAGGTTTCCTGCCCAGGCCGCGCAGTTCATCTTCGACGGCAAGGCGCGCCAGTCGGCCGAGGCGGAGTGGGAGCGCGTTGCAGGCCAGGGGGCGGCGGTGGTCAGTTACGGTTGCCCCGAGTACCCTGAGCGGCTGAAGGAGATTTATGATCCGCCGCCCGTGCTGTGGGTGCGCGGCGCGGCAGAACTGCGAGCAGGCCGGGAATTGCGATTGTGGGTACGCGCCACCCGTCTCCTTACGGCTCAGGGATGGCGGAGATCCTGGCGCGGGATCTTGCCGTGAGGCGTTTGCTGATTATCTCCGGCATGGCGCGGGGCGTCGACTCCTGCGCGCATCGCGGAGCGCTGGCGGCGCGCATGCCCACGGTGGCTGTTTGGGGCACGGGCATCGATGTGGTCTATCCCAAGGAAAACAAGAAGCTGGCAGAGGAGATCCTGTCTGCCGGCGGGGCGATTGTGAGCGAGTTGCCGATGGGGACATTTCCGGCGCCGCAAAATTTCCCGCGCCGCAATCGTATCTTGAGCGGGTTGAGCGTGGCCGTGCTGGTGGTGGAGGCGGCTGAGAACTCGGGGACGCGTGTGACCGCCCGCTGCGCGGCCGAGCAAAACCGCGACCTCTTCGCGGTGCCGGGAAATGTGACGAGCAAAGGATCATGGACTCCCAACACACTGATTAAACAGGGGGCCAAACTGGTGGCTACTTGGGAGGACGTTTGGGAGGATCTGCCCTCGCAGATCCGGCTGGAACTCGAGGCCGATGCGCCGGTTGAATCCCATTCCGCGGCCACTGCATGTCTTTTGCCGGAGCCTGTGTTGCGTCCCGAGGAAACCATGGTGCTGGAGGTGCTGCGCGCGGACGCGGCCTTGCAGATCGACGAGGTTCTCGAGAAGCTGGAGACGCAACTGACTTCTTCCGAGGTCTTCATGGCGCTCTTCGAACTGGAGATCACGGGACGGATACGGCAGTTGCCGGGGAAGAATTACGTGCGGACGATGTAAGTCTTTATGGGATTTGCGGACTTCTTAGTTACCTCAAAGTTAAACCTAGCGTAACCTGGTATAACCTACCAAGACGGTTACCAAAGAGAATCAACGAATTAAATCCCTTCGATGACTCAGTAAGTTATCCTAAGACCATATCCAAGCACCCAAATTGTTGCCAACGAGTGGCTGGGAAAGAAGGGCTCTCGCATGAGATTGTTCGGGAAGAGTAGCGTGAATTTTGTTCTGATGGCTTTGATTGGCGCAGGATCAGCATCAACATTATATGGCGACACAATGTTGGCAACTTATGCCCCAGCCAAGACGCAGACACCCAATACGACGACATTGTGCGGGTCCGATCCTGTTTGCTGGATCGGCGAGCAGACCTTTTCCACTGCGTCTGTTCCGGGCCCAGGGAACTTTCCCATGCTGGTGTCCACAGGCGCCGCCGGCGCAAAGATAGCGGGGAGTTACTCCGGTGGAATCACCATTTCCAATAACTACGAATGGGGTGGCGCTGGAGGGACTGGCTATTATCCGACGGTAACCAAGAGTAGCTACACGCTCACGCTGACAACTTCCGGCGGCCTTCCCGGTGTCAACTACTTCGGGTTGTGGTTCTCGGCGCTTGACGGCGGAAACGAACTTCAGTTCTACGAAAACAGTACCCTTCTCTATACCTTCACGCCGACGCTGTTTGCGAGCCTGGTTGGAGCGTGCCCGAACGCAAGCAATGCATTCTGCGGCAATCCGAACAACGGCGAAGACGCAAATGAGCAGTTTGCGTTCCTGAACTTCTATGACGAAACGGGCTACTTCAATAAGATCGTGTTTACCGAAACTACAACTGCCGGATTCGAATCTGATAACCACACTGTCGGTTATATGGATCCCGTAGTCCCGACGGGCACCCCGATTGTGCCCACCCCTGAGCCCGGCTCGATCGTTCTGCTGTCGATCGGCATGTTGGCGCTGATCGGATTGATGCGGCACTCGGCTGTAACCGACTTGAAGTAGTGTCGCTTGCTTTTTAGCTGGAATTCTTGTTTCCGCCCGAATCCCGGGTCTCGATTGCGAGGCCCGGGATTTTTTTGAAGACTCCGCGGATCGGAAACAGAGCGAACCTGCCCTTCTCAAGAAAAGTCGAGAAGAGTTTTTGATTCATTCGTGGACGGAAAGCAAAAAACTCGCCGGTGAGCTTCGTCCTGCGCTGAACTTCTTTCAGAATGAATACCTTGAGGCCGTTGATTTTCTTTGAGAATCATGCGAGAAACGGGACCGGCATCCAAGAAAAATCGACCGTGGAGTGGAAACGGGAGGGTGTTCCGTGGTAGCGTCCAACTTTTGCGGTTGATTTTTCCCGGATGGGGAAGGCGGCCTGAGTGCGTGGCGCAAGTCGAATGCCCGCGAAGAAAACGGAAACCCTCTCTTTCGAGTCCAACAGGCCGGACAGGATAGAGTGGGATTGGAATCGGGATTGGAATCTAGGATGGCAATGAACAAATCACTGGTGATCGTCGAGTCGCCCGCCAAGGCCAAGACGATCGAGAAGTATCTGGGCAAGGGTTTCGAGGTTCTGGCATCGGTGGGTCACATCATGGACCTGCCGAAGAACGATATCGGCGTGGAGTTGGAGAATCGCACCTTCGAACCGACGCTGATCGTCTCTCCCGGCAAGGAGAAAGTCGTCGCTCAATTGAAGCGCGCAGCGGCCAAGGCAGACGAAATCTATCTTGCGCCTGACCCGGACCGCGAGGGCGAGGCGATTGCGTACCACCTGGCGCTGCAATTGGGGACGACGGCCAAGGAACGGAAAAAGATTCGCCGCGTGACCTTCAATGAGATTACGAAGAAGGCCGTGCAGGAGGCATTCAAGCACGCGCGAGATCTCGACCAGAACCTCGTCGACTCGCAGCAGACGCGGCGCATTCTCGATCGTCTGGTCGGCTACCAGATCTCGCCGCTTCTCTGGGATAAGGTGCGGCGTGGGCTCTCGGCCGGCCGCGTGCAGACAGTTGCCGTGCGGCTGATCGTCGAGCGTGAGCGGGAGATCGGCGCCTTTCAACCAGTGGAGAATTGGACTCTGGATGCCGTGTTGCATCCCGAGAAGCAGACGGACAAGAGCTTCAAGGCGCGCTTCGTGGGCATCGACGGCGAGCCTGCGCGCGTCGCAAACGGACAGGATAAGGACGGGAGAGACCAGTTTATAGCCAACGCTCTGCCGGATGAGGCGTCGATGAAGGCGGTGGTCGCGGCGCTCGATAAAGCGCAGTGGTCGCTGGCTTCGGTGCAGTCCACAGAAAAGCAGAGAAGGCCGTCGGCGCCCTTCATCACCAGCCAGTTGCAGCGCGACGCAGCCAGCAAGTTGGGCTTCAATGTGCGCCGTACGATGGGCGTCGCGCAGCGGCTCTACGAGGGCATCGATGTAGGCGCCGAAGGCACGACCGGCCTGATCACGTATATGAGAACGGACTCGCCGCGCATCGCGCCGGAAGCAATTGACGGCGCACGAGAGTGGATCGGCAGGCAGTTGGGAGCGCAGTATCTGCCTGCTACGGCGAACGTCTACAAGGGCAAGAAGGCGGCTCAAGACGCGCACGAAGCCATCCGTCCCACCGATGCCGCGCGGACTCCGGAGTCGATCGCGCGCTATCTGACGGAGGAACAATTGAAGCTCTACCGGCTCATCTGGCAGCGGTTTGTCGCCTCGCAGATGATGCCCGCGGTCTTTGACGTGACCACGGCAAAGATTGCCGCAGTCAGCTCGCAGACAGGCAAGAGTTATGATTTTCGCGCCAGCGGCTCGGTGACCCGCTTCGACGGATTCCTGAAGGTCTACGAGGTTTTGGAAGATAAAAAGGACGACGACGATGAAGCGTCCAGCAAGCTGCCTAACCTGGATCATGTGAAGAAACTGGAGCGCGAGAAGCTGGAGCACGAGCAGCAGTTTACCCAGCCGCCTCCGCGCTACAACGAAGCTTCGCTCGTGAAAGTCCTCGAGGAGCGGGGCATCGGGCGGCCATCGACTTATGCATCGATTATCAATACCATTCAGGACCGCGAATATGCGACCAAAATAGCCGGGCGGTTCTATCCCACTGAGATTGGAATGGTCGTCTGCGACTTATTGGTTGAGAGCTTTCCGTATATCTTCGACGTGGCCTACACGGCCAAACTCGAAGAGGAGCTGGATGAGATCGAAGAGGGCACTGAAAAGTGGACCACACTGCTCAACGGCTTCTATGGCTACTTTGAGGATGAGCTAAAGGACGCCAGCAAGAATATGCGCGACATAAAGCGCATGGAAAAGAAGACGGATGAGAAGTGCGACCTTTGCGGGTCGCCGTTGCTGCTCAAATGGGGTAAGTTCGGCAGCTTCTATGCCTGTTCTGCTTATAACAAGAAGGATAAGTCGAGCTGCACATTTACCAAGGAAAACACGGCGGCCAAGCCGGATATGAATACGCCGGAAGGGCAGGAGGCTACCGAAGCCGAGGAGTATTGCGATAACTGCGGCCGGGTGATGGTGCTCAGGCGCGGGCCCTTCGGAATGTTCATGTCCTGCCCTGGATTCAACGAGGATCCACCGTGCAAGACCTTCCGCAAGCTGAGCAGCAAGCAGCAGCAGAAGCAGGCCGTACCCAAGCCCACCGGAGAAGATTGTCCACAGTGCGGCAAGCCGCTGGTGCTGCGTCAGGGCAGTTACGGCGAGTTTGTTTCGTGCTCCGGCTATCCCAAGTGCAAATACGTGAAACAGAATCTGATTGAGGGCCTGAAGTGTCCCAAGTGCGGCGTGGGCGATCTGGCCGAGCGCAAGGCGCGGCGGGGAAACATCTTCTGGGGCTGCACCAATTATCCAAAATGCGACTTTACTTCAAATCTGAAACCAGTTGCGGAGAAGTGCCCGGAGTGCGGGAGTCCGTATCTCGTGGAGAAGACGCTGCGGTCGGGGATCTTCCTAGAATGCCCGAATAAGAAGAAGTCGGCCGAAGAGGAAGTTGCACCGAAGAAACGGGCTGCCAAGGGTGCTGCGAAAGTAGCGGGTCCGGTGGAAGGCGCCGTGGTGTGCAGTTATTCCAAGCGGATCGGTGACGCGCCACCATTGCCAACGGTTGAGACGCATGGGCCGGTGGTGGAGAAGGCTGCGAAGAAAGGCGGGAAGAAAGAGTTGCTGCCGGCCTGAATGAGGTGAAGAACAGTGCGGGAATCGCCTTCCAGCGTGTTGCAGGCCGAATCCGTTAGTATGAGTGAGCGGAGAAACCCCGATGGAACGAATGCTCGCAACACCTGCCGATGCCGAAATCATTATTGGGCTCTATCAATTGCGCACCGAAACGGTGATGCGCCAGGCGCGCGCGTGGATCACCGGTGAGTTTTGGCCGGCTACAGCCGAAGAGTTCTTTGCCGTGGCGGAGAACCCGGCCGATCCGCACAACGCCTGGCTGCGCCAGGTGCTCACCTACTGGGAGATGGCGGCGGCGATGGTCTTGCACGGGGCAGTCTCGGCCGAGTTGTTTGTGGATTGCAACGCCGAGGGCTTCTTTCTGCTGGCCAAATTTGCTCCCATTTTGCAGGCGATCCGGGAGAAGAATCCGGGGTTTCTGATCAAGACTTCGGAGTTGGTGAATCGTTTCTCAGCCGGTGCCCAGCGCTATGAGGCGGTGCTGAAGAACGTGGAAGCGCGGCGCGGCAGCCTTCCTGCCCGGCAAGAGGCGCACGGCCAATATTCTTACCCGGCGAAGCCCTGACGCTCGCCCCACTTGCCCAATTGAGGCAAGATGGAGGATGATAAAAGCCGAAAGACGATCCCCATTCCCCAGGAGGTTTTTCATGAAGCGTGTAGCTCTATTGGCAGCTTGTTTTGGCCTGTCCGCGATTGCGGCCGGCGCCGCCGATTCCACAAAGATCAACGGTTGGATCTCCGACTCGATGTGCGGCGCCAAGCACGCCGGGACAGGTGCGGCCTGCGTGAAGAAGTGCATTGGCGAAATGGGCTCTGCCCCGGTCTTCGTGGACGAGGACAAGAAGGCGGTTTGGTCCATCGAGAATCCGGACGCGGTGAAGGCCTTCTACGGCGACCACGTGACCATCGAGGCCACCGCCGATTCTGACAAGAAGAGCGTTCACATCGACTCGATCAGCGCAGCAAAGTAAGCTCTCTGAACCTTCGGCCTCTGACCCGGACTCGCCATGCCGGCGATTCTCTGCTATTGTCGTATCCGTTGAGATGGATTTGACGGATACGACCAATGGCACGAGCAATCTGGAACGGCAAAATCATCGCCGAAAGCGAGACGACGGAAACGGTGGAAGGGAACGTCTACTTTCCCGAATCTGGCCTGAAGCGCGAGTATTTTCGCCCCAGCAGCACCACCTCCCTTGACCCGGTCAAGGGACAGGCACGCTATATGAACCTGCTGATCGACGGGCAGGACAACCTTGACGCAGCCTGGTACTATCCTGATCCCAAGCCGGCTGCGCGCAAGATCAAGGGATACGTGGCCTTCTGGCGAGGCGTGGATGTGGAGCAGTAGCCGGATGGCCGAAGCTGGCTGTCTGGGCCTTGTTGCGGTCCGCCGCCGGTGGGAGTCTCAGCGTGCCGTGTGATACATTTGCGCCATGGGCCTGAAAATTTTGGCGAGATTTGCGGTGTTGGCCATCGCGCTGGCGCCGGTGTCAGTCCCGGCTCAGACAACCGGCCAGAGCGGCGCCAAGCGACCGCTCGCAACTCGGCAGACCCCGGCAGCTTCGACTTCTCCCAAGATCACTCCGCTGGACGATCCCAGTTCGCCGCCAGCAGTCGAAGGCGATAGCGGGCTCCGCAGTCTCCATCCCACGCCGCAGGTTACCGTTGCCACTCCGGCTCCGGCCCCGAAGCCATGGACGTGGCAGGAGGAGGCCACATGGGGAGCCAATATTCTTCTGGCCATCTTCGGTTACATCGGCATCATGATGGCCCGCTCGCTGCTGAAAAAGATCGAACGCCAAACAGCATTCGGGGAAGCTGCGGCCGAAGCCGCCGCCAGCACTGCTCACGCCGCCTTGCTGAACGCACAAGCCTTTGCCCATTCGGAAAGGCCCTGGCTGTTGATTACGGTTGAGCCATCGCGGAGTATGGAGAACAGCTTCACCATCATGGCGACGAACCGGGGCCGCACTCCCGCCAGGATCACGGCAACGATCGAGGATGCCATCATCGCCCTCGAAGAAAAGCTTCTTCCCCAAACTCCTGAGTATCCGAGAGAAGAACCGGCCCCCCCGCTCGTGCCGATCATTCTGGTTCCCGGTGAATCGACGACGATCAAGTCATTCTGCCGGGATGAGGTAAAGGCGCTTTGCGATTCCGAGGAGAGATTCAGGCGCATCGAAACCTGGGAAGAAAAGCTCTATCTCTATGGAAGGGTGGTTTATTTCGATTTGATTTCGCCATCCGACGATCAGGTTCATGAAACGAACTGGTGCTGCTGGTACATTCACGGACGGCAGAACAGCGGTTTGGTAATTGCCGGCCCGCCCGAATACAATTCGCACACTTAGAGTAAAGCCCATTCTGAGAGTGCAGGCCAAGCAGGAATGCCGTCAGGCAGTCTCAACGTCGCGCAGGTTCTGTTCAAACATCGGATCGGGTTCGGCAAGCCGGATCAGGCGATGCAGATAAGCACGCGAGATGCAGAGGCTGCGGGCGGCCAGCGTCTTGTTGCCGTTGTTTTCCCGCACCGCGGTTACGGCCAGCTTGACCTTGTAGTCCCGCAACTGCCGCTCAAAAGAGCCGGCGGGATTGTAATCGCTGATATCGACAATATCGCCGATGTCGCCGAGATCGCCGAGATCGGAATCGGCCTCTTCGATGTGCAGGCTGAAATCTTCCGCGCGGACAATCTTTCCCGAGGAGAGGATGATGGCGCGCTGCATCACATTTTCAAGCTCACGTACATTGCCCGGCCAACGGTAGCTCTGGAGCAGCGCAACCGCACGGGGCTCAATGTCGTCCATCGGCTTTTGGAACATCTGCCCATACAGGCGGAGGAAATGCCGGGCGATGCGGGGAATGTCTTCCGGATGCTCCTGGAGCGGCGGCGAATCGATCCGCATGACGTTGATGCGGTAGTAAAGATCCTGGCGGAATTTTCCCTCGGCCACCAACTTGCCCAAATCCTGGTGCGTGGCAAAGATCAGCCGTGCCCGCAGCGGGATAAGCCGGTTGCTGCCCAGGCGGTTGAACTCCATCTGCTGCAGCACACGCAACAGCTTGACCTGCGTGAAGAGGCTCAGGTCGCCGATCTCGTCCAGGAACAGGGTGCCGTCGGCTGCCTGCTCGAAGTAACCCTCGCGAGCACCGACCGTACCGGTGAAGGCGCCCTTTTCGTGCCCGAACAACTCGGCTTCGATCAAGGTTTCAGGGATAGCGCCGCAGGAGACAGCGACAAACGGACGGTTGGCGCGGGAACCGAGATTGTGAATCGCCCGGGCGATCAGTTCTTTGCCGGTACCGCTCTCGCCGGTGACGAGCACCGAGGCGTTGAGGTTGGTCACGCGATGGACCAGTTGATACACCCGCTGCATCTGCGGGCTCGCACCGATCAGGTGGTCGCAACTGCCGGGCTCCTCCAACTGCTGCTGCACAGTCTGGAGCTGCTGCCTCAGCGAGGAGTTCTCATAGGCCCTGCTGAGCATGGTCTTGAGGTCACGAATCGAGGGCGGCCGGCGGCAGTAGCCGAAGGCTCCGGTCCGGACAAGCTCAAACGCGGTCGACCGCAGGCCGTCGTCGGCCATGATTACCAGAGGAACGTGCGTAGCAATAAGGCGCTGGGTGCATCCAATCCGCTCTTGCAGCGAATCGTGATTCGAGTTCAGATCCAGAATCACAACATCGCAATCACCGGCCGCGCGGAGCAGATTGATTCCATCCTCATCGGCCTCGAGCTGGATCTCGAATTCCTTGCCGAGCGCGGAGCAGAGAAGCGTGTGGAGCGTCCGGTCTTCCGAATAAAGCCCGATCTTGATCATTGCTGGATCCGCTCCCTTACCCTTCCGCGGCTTGATCGCCTCCAGTAGGAAGCGGAAAAGCGACGAACAACTGCCTGACACTGCGACTTAATTGCCAAAAGACACCTAGGCGCCAGGCTCATGCGACCGTGCTGCAATCCCCTGTCGACGACAAAGCCCATGAGGCTCAATTGGCAATGATCGACTCTGATCAACGATACTAGCGACGAATCAACGAACCTGTCGAGATTACTATGGTAATTCTCCCCTAAGATCATGACCTGGTTGCTCTTTGAACTGGCGATGGACGCGGTTTGGGAAGACAGCTCAACCGCACAGATTTCCGAGCGAATTGGACTTAGGTTAATCTCTATATTTTTCTATAATTTGCCCACTGGAACGGCTTTCCAATCACGAGGGAGACGAGCTGAGTTCGAATTTGGGATCTCTTTGTGGGTTTGGAGTACTGTTTCGCTCGATGACATTGTTTGCACCGCATTGGGGTAACAATTTCAGCGGTTACCCAAGATTCCGGGGGCCTTCAGGGGAATCTAGATCGTTACTGATTTCATAGCGGATCTGCAACAGTTTGCAGCACTTGCGATCCATCGAGGATGGACCTGATTGGTGTATACACCCCGCTTCACTCCAAATTGTCTTTCCGTAAACACCCGTGTACACCAAGCTGTGCGGCATCCTCCATCTACGCTGATTGGGGGAGTTTAGGCCATTGCCGGTTTGGCCCGACAATTGCAACAGACGTGAGTCAATCGCTGTTGCGAAGTTCTCCCTGCGCACTGGGAGGGGAAGGAAATGAAAATGCACTGGTTCGCGTGGTGGCCAACACTGATCGTACTCGCCGTGGCAATCTTCACGGACCTGCGCACCCGCAAAATCCCGAACTGGCTGGTCTTTCCTTTCCTCGTTGCGGGGATTCTGGTTTCTCCTTGGCCTTGGCGCCATGATTGGTACGGCAACAGCCACGGTTTTGGCTGGCATGGCCTGGGCCAGAGCCTGGCCGGCCTGGCACTGGGGCTGCTGATCAATGGAATTCCGTTCCTGATGGGCTGGACCGGCGGCGGTGATGTGAAGCTATGCGCCGCGATTGGAGCCTGGGTTGGACCGGTGCAACTGTTTTGGGCCATGTTTTTCACCGCTTTGGCGGGGGGAGTCATCGTGATTGGCTGGGCTGCCGGTCACGGGCTTGTCAAGTTGATCAGGAAAACGGGCGATCTGATCTTTAGCTCGAAGCAGCGCGGAATGCGCAGCGAGCCGGAGAAGGCTCTCGCCGATTCATTGAGGCGCAAGATGCCGTACGCTCCGGCCATCGCCATCGGGACGCTGCTTTCATTCTTCGCTCGTTGAGGATTTGGGGTTACGCATGACGTTGCACTCGGAGTCGTCTTTTCGATTTTCGGCAAGACCGCAGGAAAGGCAATATGCGGCAGGGGGAAGCAATCCCGTGAATTCAGACTCTTCTTCGTATCTCGATGACCAGTATCCGGACTCGCTCGGCGCCGACGTTCTGTCGATTGCGCTGATCGGCCCGGACGAGGATCGCCGCAGGGCGGCCGCCAGCGCGCTTGCCGGATGCCAGGGAGGTGAGATCCGTGAGTTTTCCTCCTATCCGCCCAGCTTGGACGATGTGCCAAGGCTGCTGGAAAACAACTACGATGTCATCATCATCGACCTGGACAGTCACCCGGAATACGCGCTGGAACTGGTAGAGAGCATCTGCGCCAACGGCGCGGCAACGGTGATGGTCTACTCGGTAAAAGCAGATTCGGAGTTGCTGGTCCGCTGCATGAGGGCAGGCGCCCGCGAGTTTCTCACGTTGCCTTTCGCGCAAAGCACCATGGCAGAGGCATTGGTTCGGGCCTCGGCCCGCCGTCCGGCTCCCCACGCCGCAAAGAAAGTCGGAGGCCGGCTGCTGGTCTTTCTCGGCGCCAAGGGCGGCGATGGAGTGACCACGCTGGCCTGCAATTTTGCGGTATCGATGGCCCAGGAGTCGTCGCAGAGCACCATCTTGATCGACCTCGATCTGCCGTTGGGCGATGCCGCTCTGAACCTCGGAGTTCAAGCTGAATACTCGACCATCAATGCTCTTCAGAATGCCAGCCGCCTGGATTCGGCCTTTCTCTCCAAGCTTCTGGTCAAGCACAGCACGGGTGTCTCGGTGCTTGCGGCTCCCGGCAAGTTTCCCCAGTTTGATGCGTCAAATGACGCTATCGACAGGCTGATTACCGTTGCGCGGCAGGACTTTGACAACGTGGTTGTCGATATGGGCTCGCGGCTCGACCTGATGGGGACGGGCCTGTTCAAGGATGGATCCACGGTTTACCTGGTGATCCAGGCCGGCATCGCCGGACTGCGCAACTCGAATCGTCTGATCTCCCAGTACTTCAACACCGCGGTGCCAAAGCTCGAGATCGTGCTCAACCGGTTTGAGCCTCGCACGATGGGGGTTTCAGAGGATCAGATCACCAAGGCTCTCACCCGGCCTGCTCAGTGGAAGATTCCCAACGACTATGCCGCGGTGCGGCGCATGCAGACGACCGCCGTTCCGCTGGCGCTTGAGGATTCGCCCATCTCGCGGCTGGTGCGGCAGATGGCCCGCGCCGCAGCCGGCCTGCCGCCCGCTCCTGAGAAGAAGGCAGGCTTCAGCCTGAAGGGTTTCAGAAGCAGTCTTTCGTCCAAGGCCTCCTCGAGCGACGAGGCTCCAGCACTTACGCAACTTGGATTGTCGGGCGACCGGGATGACTCGCCGGCTGAAGCCCCGTCGAAGCCCCAGGCGAGACAGAGCGCTGCCTCTGCTGCGCGGACACAGCCTGCGCCGGCCGACGCCGGTCGCGCGGCTGCCAAGCGCGGGCCCGAGACGCGCGTTTACAAGGGCTCTACCTACGTAAAGGGCGCCGATGGCGAATGGCATCTGCAGGAGCCAGAGACCGATACCCCGAGCCGGCAACCCCAAGCCAGTGTCCGGGAGCCGGAGCCTGAACCGGAGCCGGAACCAGAGCCCATCATGGAGGAGCCGGAGGCCGTCAGCGAAGAGCCGGTGGCCGTCGAGGAGCAGGAAGAAATCGTCCCGGAGACGCCGCCCATGGCTTGGTCGACGCCCGCGCCGATCACCTTCGGCACCCCGCTCAGCAACAAGCAGCTGAGGGCGATGGCAGCGGTTCCGGGGCGGTTTGTCTACACTCCTGGCGTCGGTGAAGCGCTTCCGGTGGGGACGCATACCTTGCTGGTCAACTTCACTCCGACCGATTCTCTGCACTATACGAATGCGGACTGCACTGTCACGCTGGTTGTGGTCAAGGGAACGCCGTCCATTTCCTGGCAAAAGTCCGCTGCGATTTCCTACGGCACTGCGCTGAGTTCTGCTCAGCTCAATGCGACGGCCTCGATTCCGGGAAGGTTCGTTTATACGCCTTCCGAGGGCGAGGTGCCGTCGGCTGGAGTTCAGACGCTCTCGGTTGAATTCATCCCGTCAGACACCGCCGGTTACAACACCGCGCAGGCCACGGTATCGCTCACGGTCACCAAGGATTCTCCGGCCATTTCGTGGTCGGCGCCGGCGCCGATTAGCCACGGCACCCCGCTGAGTGCCGCGCAGCTCAATGCCTTGGCATCGGTTCCAGGGACATTCGCCTACAGCCCGGCCGCTGGAGAGGTGCTTCCGGCAGGAACGCAGACGCTATCTGTGACCTTCACTCCGACCGACGCCGCGGACTACACCCCCGGTGAGGCCTCTGTGCAGCTGACAATCACCAAGGGAACGCCAGCCATCCGGTGGTCGAAGCCCGCTCCGATTACCTACGGAACGCCCCTGGGCGCCGCTCAGCTCAATGCCACCGCGCCGGTTCCGGGCAAATTCGCCTATATTCCAGGCGCAGGCGCTGTGCTCGCGGCGGGAACGCATACCCCTTCGGTCATTTTCACTCCGGACGACACAACGAACTACAATCCGGTGCAGGCCGCCGTGTCGCTGACTGTCACCAAAGCGACGCCGACGATCGTGTGGCCGGCGCCTGCTTCGATTACCTATGGCAGCGCGTTGAGCGCCACTCAGCTCAATGCCACCGCATCGGTTCCGGGCAAGTTCGTCTACTCTCCAGCCGCAGGCGAAGTGCTCTCGGCAGGGGAGCATACGCTCTCGGTAAGCCTCACTCCGTACGACACCACGGACTATGCCGCAGTCGAGGCCACGGTATCGCTGACAGTCGCCAAGGCCAAGCCAACAACCATTACGTGGCCGAACCCGACCGCGATCTCTCACGGCACCCGGCTCAGCGCCGCACAGCTCAATGCCACGGCATCGATTCCGGGAAGATTCGTTTATAGCCCAGCCGCGGGCGAGGTGCTCGGTGCGGGAACGCACAACCTATCGGTCACCTTCACTCCGACCGATACCAACTTCCCCGCCGCGCAGGCTACCGTGCCTCTCACTGTGACCAAGGCCGTGCCTACGATCGATTGGCCGACGCCCGCAGCCATCTCTTACGGCACCGCGCTCGGCGCCACTCAACTGAAGGCCACGGCATCTGTTCAGGGAAGCTTTGCTTATAATCCTCCCGCCGGCGAAGTGCTCGCGGCGGGAACTCATACCCTCTCGACGACGTTTACTCCGGCCAACACCGCGGACGAAGCGACAGCGCAAGCCACAGTGTCGCTCGTGGTCGTCAAGGCAACGCCCATCATCACCTGGCCGACACCGGCTGCCATCTCGTATGGCTCGCCGCTCGGCTCGGCTCAGCTCAATGCCACGGCATTGGTTCCGGGAACGTTTGTCTACACTCCCGCGGCAGGCACTGTGCTTGCGGCAGGGACACCGACGCTTTCTGTAACCTTCGTCCCGGCCGACGCCACCGACTACACCACGGCGCAAGCTACGGTCTCGCTAGTGGTGGAGGGCCTGGCTAACATTGCATCGCTCATGCCGGCGGCGGCGGAGGCGGAAATGAGCCACACCGAGGTTGCAGAGACAAAAGCGGGGGCTTCCCAAGGCAGACCCCCCGTTCAGCAGGGCAAAGTTGAAACGCGCGTGTACAAAGGCGCTACTTATGTGAAGGGAGCCGATGGACAATGGTACCTCCAGAAGGAATAGACAAGATTGCACCCACAACGCTACCCGCGGATTTCGGCGAATGGGATAGCGGAGACGCACCGGAGGCGCAGCCCGCTGAGTTCAGCGGGTTCAATCGCGCGCCCGCACCGGTTGCTCCTCCAAAGCCGGTTGCGAAATCCTCAACGGCTCGAGTCGCTGTGCTGCCTGCGGCGGATCGGCCGCCGAGCGCTCCCCCGCGCAAGCCGGTCAAGCACTATACGGCTCCCGAGCCGGTGTTCGAGCTGCCCCAGTCCAAACACCTCGACAGTTCCGATTTCGAGGAGGCCGACGAGAGCAAGGGCAAGCAGAAGAAGATGTTCATCGCAGTGGGCGCGGTTGCAGTTTTGCTGGTCGGTGGCGTGGTGGCCTATCGCATGGTTAGCACCAAGCCCGCTATGCCGAATCAGCCGGTCGCGTCACAGTCGACGACAACGACGATACCCTCCTCGACGCCGCTGAATCCCGTGGCGCCTGCGGCGACGGGAACTGCGGCGACACAAACCATGACGGCTCCGGTCGCGACACCCGCGCCGGAACCAGGGCTCGGCAAACAGGCAGAGATGATGAAAAGCCAGTTGAACGCGCCCTCGAAGATCTCCAATGACTTGAAGGCGCTGGGCGGAAGTCAACCGGCGCCCAATGCCGGCTTCAGCCCGGCGGGCATGGACATGAACGGCAGCAGTCCTGTTTTCTCGACAGGGAACGGGCCCAAGGTGAAGGTCGAAGCGCCCAAGAAGGTGACCATCTCCAACGGCATCGCCGTTGGTCTGCTGGTTCAGAAGACAGCGCCAATATATCCTCCCATCGCCAAGAGTGCCCGCGTTCAGGGCACGGTAGTGATTCAAGCCACCATTTCCAAGAACGGAACGATCGAGAACTCTCACGCTGTCTCGGGTCCGACCATGTTGCGGCAGGCCGCGCTGGATGCGGTAAAGTCCTGGCGCTTCCGGCCCTACCTGCTCGATGGCGAGCCGGTCGAAGTCGACACAACGGTCAACGTGGTCTTCAACCTGGGTGGATGACCAATCCAGCCTCCCTTCCCGGAAGCTTGGGCAGGGCATAGGATAGTACGGTGAACGAGGATAATCTCCGATGGAAGGTTAAATGTGGAACTGCTGAATCTGGAAAAGTACAAATCGGAAATTCACCGGACGCTGATCTCCAAGCTGGATCTGGAGAAACTGTCACGCGTCAATTCAAGCCAGGCGCGCCAGGCCGTGGCCGGCATCGTGAAGGAGATCATCGCCGAACAGCGGGTCCCCTTGAACTTCGACGAACAGGAAAAGATCCAGGCCGATCTGCTCGACGAGGTCTTTGGCCTTGGTCCGCTGGAGCCGCTGCTTAGGGATTCAAAAATCTCCGACATCCTGGTCAATGACAAGGACCACGTCTTCATTGAAAAAGGCGGGCTTCTGCAACGAGTCGATACGACTTTTCGCGACGATCGCCATCTTCTGCAGATCATCGACCGCATCGTGTCGCGCGTGGGCCGCAGAGTGGATGAGTCCTCGCCGATGGTCGATGCGCGTTTGCCCGACGGCTCCCGTGTCAACGCCATCATTCCGCCGCTGGCGCTCGACGGACCTTCCTTGTCGATCCGCCGTTTTGGAACCGGTCCATTGGCCGCCAACCAACTGGTTCAGTTGAAGAGCGTCTCTCCAGAGATGATGGAGGTGCTTTCCTCCGCGGTGAAGGCTCGCATCAGCATTCTTATTGCAGGCGGCACCGGTTCCGGCAAGACAACCTTCCTGAATATTCTGTCTCAGTACATCCCGCGCGGCGAGCGCCTCGTCACCATCGAGGACGCGGCCGAGTTGCGCCTGGCGCAAGAAAACATCGTGCGCCTGGAAACGCGTCCACCCAATATCGAAGGGCAGGGCGCGATCAAGCAGCGTCAACTGCTTGTCAATTGCCTCCGCATGCGCCCTGACCGCATCATCATGGGTGAGATCCGCGGAGAAGAGGCCTTCGACATGCTGCAGGCCATGAATACCGGTCACGAAGGCTCGATGACCACCATTCACGCCAACACCCCGCGCGATGCCATCTCCAGGCTCGAATCGATGGTCGCGATGGGCAATATGAACATGCCCGAAAAATCCGTTCGCCAGCAGATTGCGTCCGCCATCACGATTGTCGTGCAGGCCGCTCGAATGAGCGATGGCACCCGCAAAATCACCAGCGTCTCGGAGATTACGGGCATGGAGGAGAACGTGATCAGCATGCAGGAGATCTTCAACTTCAGCAAGAAGGGGATCGGACCTGATGGAAAGGTGATCGGCGTATTCCAGCCCACCCATATCCGTCCCAGGTTCCTCGAACGCCTGCGCGTCTCGGGAATCGTGCTGCCGCCGACACTGTTTGAGCGCGAAACGCAGGTCAACTGACCGCAGAGAAAGGAGGGCAAGGGCATGGAATTGATTGTGATCTTG
The DNA here is from genome assembly GCA_049522255.1 of Occallatibacter sp. GTDB lineage: Bacteria > Acidobacteriota > Terriglobia > Terriglobales > Acidobacteriaceae > Telmatobacter. Next base: position 624 of record JBEKOA010000063.1, on the reverse strand, counting down.
GTTTTCCTGGGTGTTTTCGGGGTCGTCACACTGGTGGCGGTCGCGGCCGGGAGCGGTGCCTCTCAGCAGGCCAAACAGGTTCATGCTACGCTCGATTCGGCTCTGGCCACCGAAGGCCTTGAAGAGAGTGGTCAGATACTCAACCTTCGCAAGACCGAGCAGTTCAGCACAATTCCCTGGCTCAATCAGAGGCTGAAGAAGGTCGAACTGGGTCCGCGTATACAGAGCCTGCTCTATCAGGCCGATCTCAAGTGGACCGCGGGAACCCTGCTTTCCATCTGCGGCGTATGCTTTGTGGTCCCGGCTCTGTTGGTCTACATGCGCTTCGACAACTTCCTGGTGGCGTTGGGGGTTGGGTTGCTGATCGGCGCCGCGCCTCTTGGCTTTGTGCTCTTCAAGCGCAGTAAGCGCCTTGACAAGTTTCAGCAAGGGTTGCCCGAGGCGCTTGAATTGATGGTGAGCGCCCTCCGCGCCGGACACAGCCTTGTGGCCGCGATGGGGTCTGTGGCTCGCGAATGCGCCGACCCGATCGGCTGCGAATTCAAGGCGTGCTTCGAGGAGCAGAACTACGGGCTCGAAATGAAGACCGCAATGGACAACATGATCAATCGCGTTCCCCTCCAG
>JBEKOA010000062.1:27675-50027 GCA_049522255.1 Occallatibacter sp. | reverse complement strand
TGAAAATCACAGCCTATAATCATCATGCTCGGCTCCTTTCCTCCCGAGCTTCGTGGTCGTTTAGCCGCAACCAGTTTACTCAGGTCGAGGGAGCCGACGCTGTCATGCAATCATCCTTGCGAGCTTTCTGGCGCAAGGGTGGGAGACCGCGAACTTTTACCCCGCGCACTTTGCCGATAATTCCACGTCACCGGCGCACAATCGAAGCGGCTATGAGAAGGTGGCCCGGCGAGCCACCATTCTTTGTCCACCGAGGAGGCACTCCCACCCCCCCTATATATATTTTCTGAGCCTTGCAGGTATTTAATTCGCCAATTCATGCACCTCATTCTGGACAAGCAACCAGCTAACCGGAGTTTGCACCACTATCACCGGGCAGCGCACCTTCCTCCCTCGCCTGTTCCCGCTGAACGCGCAACTCCTCCATCACCGACTGAATCAGCGCCTTGGCTCCCTCCAGCCCGCCAACGACAGCCTGCAGATCGAGCGCCGGGGCAGCCGGGTTGCGGCTTGAGGCGCAGTAGACTCCATGCTGGCCCACCATGATCAGCGAGTCGGTCACGAGATCAAGCGCCACCGCGAGCCTGCCCCGCTCCACGCCCATCATGAATTCGAATCGCTCCAACTCCGCACGCTTCTCGTCAAAAATGCTCATCTGCCCAGCCTACTCTTCGCTCGGCTCGTCTTCGAGGTTGTCCAGCGCGGCGAGCGATTCGTCGGGCACATCCCACTGGCGCAGGATCTTGTAGATCACGCCCGTAGAGAATCCCGCAGCGACAAGCCGTCTCATAATCCGAGCCGTCTCTTTCTCATTCTCCGGCTTGCGCAGCCGCTTGCGTTCAAGGTGTGCGCGGGCCAGCGCCTCTTCATTGGTCTGGCCGTATCGGGCTTCGAGGGTCTCGGCGATCAGTTCGGTTCCCACGCCCTTCTGCTGCAAGTCCTGCCGGACGCGCCGGACTCCGAGCTTCTCGTTTTCCTGGCGCAGGCGAGCATAGGTCTCGGCAAAGGCTGCATCGTCCAGGTAGCCGTGCTCGCGCAGCCGGGCCAAGGCGGCCTCGATGTCAGCCTCGCCCCGCTCTCCCGGTTCGACGCGTTTTTCCATCAGCCGCCGCAGATCGGCCACAGTACGCATGGCCCGGCCCAGCGACTTCACGCCGTAGTCGTAGAGCCCCGCCTCATTCAAAAACACGCGGGGCTTGCCGGATTTGGATTTGAAAGGCAGCTTTTAGCCTCTAGCCTCTAGCTCCTAGCTTTGGCTGCTGAAGCAGAAGCCACTCAAGACTAATTTGACCACTGATCACTGAAAGCTCTGCGCCGTCCATTGATCCACCCAGTCGTTCACCGTCTTGTACCATAACCGCGAGTTCTGCGGCTTCAGCACCCAGTGGCCCTCGTCGGGGAAGTAAAGCATCTTGCTCGGCACCTTGAGCCGCTGCAAGGTTGTGAAGAGCTGGAAGCCCTCGCTTACATCCAGCCGGTAGTCGAGTTGCCCATGGATCACAAGCGTCGGCGTCTTGAAGTTCTTGGCCGACAAGGCAGGCGACCACTTGCGGAAGGGGTTCTCGGCGTCCGGTTTGCCGTAGTAGTCCCATGGCTTGCCCTTGAACTCCCACTCGTTGAACCACAACTCCTCTGTACTCCCGTAGGCCGATTCGGGATTGAACATGCCGTCGTGGCTTACGATGCACTTGAAGCGGTTGGTGTGGCCCAGAATCCAGTTGGCCATATAGCCGCCGTAACTCGCGCCCAGGGCGCACTCGCGCGTCCTGTCGATAAACGGATAGTGCTGCTCGACGTAATCCAAGCCGGTCATCAAGTCGGTGTAAGGCTTGCCGCCCCAGTCGCCGTTGACGCCATCGACAAACGTTTGTCCAAAGCCGGTCGAACCACGCGGATCAATCATCACCACCACGTAGCCGTTCGCGGCAAAAAGTTCGGCGTTCCAGCGGTAGCTCCAAGAGTCGCCCCACGCGCCCTGCGGGCCGCCGTGGATAAGAAACTTCAAAGGATACTTCTTCGCCGGTTCGAATTCCGGAGGTTTGATCAGGAATCCCTTGACGTCCGTGTGGTCCGTGGCAGAGAACCAGAACGACTCCATTGCGGGCAGATCGAGTTGAGCGAGAAGGGCATCGTTCAAGTGGCTGATGGGATACATCTTCGCACTTAGATCGTTGCTGACAAGGTCGTAGCCGGGAACAGCCTTGGTGTACCAGGTGTATTCGATCCGGATGATTTCGGCTGGCTGTTGAACCTGCACAGAGGTGACGAGCAGAGCCTTCCCTCCGTCCACCGGGTGCAGGTCGCTGAAATCCCCCTTGTAGGCAAACTCATGAAAAACGCCGTTCAGGTTGGTGATGAAGATTGGTGTTTCGCCTCTTTTGTCTTCGGTGAAAAGGATGCTCTTTGAGTCCGGCGCCCAGGCGAACTCCTCCACCCAGTTGTCCAGTATCGCGGGCAGCAGATCCTTGGTCTTCCGCGTCTTACGGTCGTAGTTCACCAGCCTGAACCGGTCGCTCTCGTAGCCGGCTCGGGCCTGCGATCGCCAGGCAAGATAGCTGCCGTCGGGCGAATAGGCGGGATTGAAGTCGCCGCCAGGCGATGTGCTCACCTTCTGCGGCTTAGCCGCCGGATCGCTCAGGTCCAGTGTGAAGATGTCGGCATTGACGCTCGTGGCCGGCTCTTCGTCAAGATTCTCGGTAAATGCCAACTCCTTGGAATCGGGTGAAAAGGCGCAGCCGCAGCCGCCCCCCTCGAGCGAAAAAGGCGGAACGTCCCGCGGATCGTTGGGCGTCAAGTCGCGCGGCGAGCCGCTCTCAACAGAGGCCAGAAATAAATGGCTGCGCTTGCTGCCCGTGTAGTGGTCCCAGTGGCGATAGAGCAAGTGAGTGAAGATCTGCGCCTTCACTTTGTTCGACGCCAGGGCAGCATCGCGGTCTACGTTGCATTTGTCTCCCGTTGCCGCATCCGTTGCCGTGATCGGCGGACAGTCCGGATAGACGTTGGAAGTAAAAACCACGGAGTGGCTATCGGGGGACCAGATGGCGTTGTCCGCTTCAGTCGAGATCGACGTCAGCTTCTTTGGGTTGCTTGCTGTGCCGTCTGAACTATTGAAATCGGCCACCCATACCTGCTCGGAACCCGAACGGCCGCTCAAAAAAAGGATATGCTTGCTGTCCGGGGAAAACTGCGGGCCGTGATCGCCGGGCTGAGCCACCGGCAGCGGCTTTGAATCTCCGCCCCCGACAAACTGGATATATAGCTCCGCAGTCTTTGTGTTCTGTTCCAGATTCACCGTGGTCACGGAGTAGGCCAGCCACCTGCCGTCAGACGAGACGGCGGTCTCGCCCAGCCTCTTCATCTGCATCATGTCCTCAAAGGTCATGGGGCGCCTGGCAAGCGTGGTCTGCGCCGTTTGGGCGGTCTGGGCTGCGCTCGGCAAAGCAAGGACGGAGGCAAGAGCGAGAGAGAGAACGAACGTCGGTCTGCGCATGGCGTCTTCCTAATTCGCGCGGGGAGAGTGAAACATCAGCGCGAAGGAAAAGTTTACACCGGCGACGGGTGAATCGAGCAGCGGCGTCTTCGCTTCCTGCGGTTGCCGTGAACCGGGATCGGCAACAGCCATGGATCGCGGGTTTCGCAGGTCTCGCCTACCATCGGCGAACAGATGTACCAACGCGGTACGATCGTTCCGGCTGAATGCCATTCGAGGAAGCCGCCGGCCCGAAGAACTTTGGAGAGATTGACGCGTGCGACCTGAAGACGCTAATCTTGGCCACGAATTCATCCTGGCACTGAATCGAAGGAGATCGCACCATGAAGATCGTGGCGTCAGCAGCCCTATTGTTATTCGCGTCGGCCGTGGCTTATGCGGAAGGACCAAAACCCTGTGAAGAGCTGAAGTCTGAGATCGCAAAAAAGTTGGAGGCAAACGGCGCAAAGGCCTACACGCTGGAGATCGTGGCCAAGGGCAAAGACGCCGAAGGCAAGGTAGTCGGTAGCTGCGAGGCCGGAACGAAGAAGATCGTCTACAGCAAAGCTTCAGTCCCGCCCAAAGCCTCGGCGCCGACTGAAAACAAGCCCAAACCTTAAGGCAGACGGCTCTCCGCGGACGCAAACAGCCGCGTTGAGGGATTTCTTTGCCTCAATTGCCCCTGAGCTTTTGGGCGACAATCTCCTCAGCGGCTGAGACAACCTGTTCCAGCGTCATGCGAGTTGAATCCAGCAGCACGGCGTCCGTAGCAGGCTTGAGCGGCGAATCGGCCCGGTTGCGGTCGCGCTCGTCCCGTGCGCGCAGATCGCGAATCACTTCTTCAGGCTGTTGGGCGGGCTCGGTACCCAACTGTTCATAACGCCTCATGCCCCGCACTTCGGGGGCGGCGTCCAGAAAGATCTTCACCTGGGCCTGGGGAAAAACGACGGTACCGATGTCGCGGCCCTCCATCACCACTCCGCCCTTGGCGCCCATCTGCTGTTGCAGGCGCACCATCCAGGCGCGAATGGCGGGAAAGACGCTGACCCGGGAGGCTGCGTCAGTAACCGTCTGGTTGCGAATCAGGCCCGTCACGTCTTCGCCGTCGAGCAGGACGCGGTTGTCTTCCTCGCCGGGTTCGAGACGAATAGCCGTCTCGGCGGAAAGGCCTTCAAGGCTTGCACTGTCGTCCAAGTGGAGACCTGCGCGCAGCGCCTTGAGCGCAAAGGCACGGTACATGGCTCCGGTTTCCAGGTTCAGCAAGCCAAAATGCCGGGCAAGATGGCGGGCGACGGTGCTCTTTCCCGCTCCGGCAGGGCCGTCAATGGCGACGACAATCTTCCGGGCGGGATCAAGCGGGCTGTGAAAGGATTCGTCCGCGCTCATCCGCGCTTCTTCGTCCCCTGCTTGGGCCGGGCGGTAAATCCATAGCGATTGCTGTTTCCGGCCTTTGCGCCGGCAGCAAGCGTGGGCTTGCGGCTGCTGGAGGTGCGCGAGGCGCCGGCGCCGCGAGCCGTGCTGCCGCCGTTGCGCGAAGTTGCACTTGGCTTGCCCGCAGTCGTGCCAGCTTTGGTATGGACTTTGTGATTGCCCCAGGCTGGCGTAGAGGACTTGGTGGAACGTGTGCCGGAGGCGCCATTCGGCTTGCCGTTTGTGCCTGCCGCTTTGGGGCTCCAGCGAGCGGCAGAAGCGGGGCGCGAGCCGCTAGCCGTGCGGGAACTCGCTGGCCGGGACTCATTTACAGCACGCCGGGATTGCACAGGCTTGCGATCGCGAGAGTGGGCGGCCGGGCGGCTGAAATGCGGCCGGGTGGCGGCGGGCTTTCCGCTCGCGGCCGGCTTGCGCGCGGCGGCGGTCCGGGGCGCGTGGGGTTCGGTAACCTTGCGCGGGGCTGCCGGCGCCGGCTTAGCCTGCGAACTCTTCTCCTCGACCACCGGCTCCGGCAATTCCTCCTCATGCTCATGGTTGTGCATGAAATATGCGGACGCCGGTATGGATGCGCTGGCGTATGTAGTGGGAGCAGTGGCGAACTCCGGCAGAGTGCCGGCAACATAATAAAGCGGCGCGTGCCCCAGTGAGATGGTATGCACCTGACGCGTGGCAACCAGGCCGCGCAGCACTTCGCGCACCTTGCTGCGGGCGGTAAGCGGGGCCAGGTAGAGCTCGACCTCCTCCATGCTGGCGGCGATCACCGCTTGCAGATAGATCGACGCGAGCACCGAGATGGCCGTCACCTGAGAGGTGGAGGCGCCTTCGGCAATGGCCTTCTGAAAACGCAGACGGAGCAGTTGCCACTGGGCAACCTGTCCAGGAGCGGAGACCACGGGGATGATGCGAAGCTGTTGCCAGAGTTCAGTGATGGCGCGCAAGACGGCGCCCTCGGTCACTTCCCTGCCCAGGGTATGAGTGAGCTTGGGAATCGTCGTGTCGCCCACTTCCAGCAGCTTGTAGGCTTCCACGGCCAATTGCGATACCTGGCGCGAACCGGTCAGTTGCGGAGTGCGGCGCCAATCGCGGTCGCCGCGCAGGGCGTAGACGTATGGCAACACCCAGCTTGCCACAACAAAGTCGGGCCTTTCGCCGGGTAGCCCAAGCAGATTCAGGCGCACTGCCACGCCGTCTGTCTCCAGGCGCACAAGCAGTTCTTCAGCTAGGGCAATTTGTTCAGGGCTGGGTGCGGTCTCTCGTTTGCCGACCACTGCTTCGGCAAAAGATGGCGCGATCGAGGAGGAAAACTGCCGTTTGGGCAGGAAGAGACACAAGCCGGTCTCCTCAATCCACGTCCGGGCATCTTCGAGTGTGAGGACTCCGTTTCCGTTCAGGCGCATCCTCTCGGCGCGCGACGCTTCCAATTGCTCAAATGTCAAAGAAAAACCTCGCTTCCAGGCTGGCTCTAAGGCCGGGCTGCCCCGTCCCCTAAGAGGAGGGCTACCACCTTCCACCAGATTCAGATTCGATGGAAGGCCCGCTGGATCTCCTTCCAAGAATACATCAAAGCTATTGGACGTCCATGGGGACAGTTGGTCGGATGGCTTGTTTTCGCCAACTCCAACAGTAACCATTCCATACGAGCCGGGTCAAGAGCGGTATTGACCTTGATGGCCGAATGACAAGCGATGGAGGCCGCGATTCGCGTGCGGAGCGCTGTAAGGTCATGATTCTGCGTTGATTCGTCTGAATCTGAACCGGATTGCTCGATCACCTCAGCCAGCATCCTCTCCAGGGCCGCTCCCTCAAGCCCAATCGGCGAGGATTTGACCGCAAGTGTATGAGGGCCAAAGGGCTCAACCTCGAAACCATTCCGTTCAAGTTCCTCCGCGATGATTGCGAAGGTAACCATCTGAGATGCCTTTAGTTCTACAAGAAGGGGTATTAGTAACCTCTGGCGTTGCACCTTTTCCACCTGGCGATCACGAAGAATTTTTTCGAAAAGAACTCTTTCATGCGCCACATGCTGGTCGATTATCCACAATCCGTCGTGGCCGGTGGCCAGAATGAACGACTCGCGCAACTGCCCCAGTGGCCGCAGCGAACTCAGTTGGTTCAAGTTGGCGGCGGCCTGTTCGGCCTCGACCCGTGCCGTCTCCGCTGCTGGATTCATCTCATTTGGCTGGCCGGGAGTCGCGGCTTCCTTGCCGTAGCCAGCCGAGCAGTCGCCCGCTGCCGGCAGGCTGGCCGGCCGAAAAAGCGCCGCCGCGGCCTCGCCCCAGGCTTTTTGATCCTGCCCGCCGTTAGCGCCGCTTCCGGAAGGTAAACCATTAAAAGCAAAGGGAAGATTGCCCGGTACCGGTGTGGGCTTCCGCAGCGTCAATTCAAAGGGTTCAGCGGCCGCGCTTGGGCCCTGGAACGCAGCCGGATCGGAGTCGGGCTGGACACGCAACCCGGAATCCGGTGCGCCAGGTAAAGGCGAGATGGCAGGAGGCATCAGCGACGGGCTGGCTGCCGGCGCCGAGTCCATCGCGGCCAGAAACCCGGCGGCAGGCCTGGCTTTGATCAATGCCGTCCTCAAGCTGTCGCGGACAAAGTCATGAACCAGGCTCTGCTGGCGAAAACGCACCTCGGTCTTCGCAGGGTGGACGTTCACATCCACTTCCTCGGGTGGCATCTCCATGAAGAGCAGCACCACCGGGAAGCTGGTCGGCGGAATCACGTTGCGGTAGGCCTCGGTGATCGCGTGCAGCAGCAGCCGGTCGCGGATAAGTCTCTTATTAATAAAGATATAGATAGAGTTACGGTTAAGCTTCTGCAACTCAGGTCTGGAAAAGAAGCCACTAAGCCGCAAGCAGCCGGGGTTGCGCGCAGGCTCGGCCGGGTCCCGTTTCCAGGGTGGCGCCTCAGGCAGGCCGGCGCGCTCCAGCGGGATCTCGGCAGCCACGGGGAGCAGTTCGGCCAGCGTGTCTTTCCCAAAGATCTGATAGATCCGCTCAGCGGTCCGCGCCACCGGCGGCGCTGAGACCACAGTATGCGTGGCCGAGAGCAATTCGAAATGCTTCTCCGGATGCGCCAGAGCGTAGTGAGTCACAAGCGCCGTAACATGAACCAGTTCAGTACTTTCTGCCCGAAGGAACTTGCGCCTCGCCGGAGTATTGAAGAAAAGATCGGCGACGGCCAGCGTGGTGCCGCGAGGCAAGGCCGCGTCATCCACATGCAGAATCTTTCCCCCGGCGATTTCCAGGCGGGTTCCTGCGGTTTCTTCTCCAGTCGCCGTCTCCAGTGTTACGCGAGCCACAGAAGCGATCGAGGGCAGCGCCTCGCCACGAAACCCCAGCGTCGCGATCGAAAGCAGGTCGTCGGCTGTGCGGAGCTTGGAAGTGGCATGACGTTCAAAGGCCAGCAGCGCGTCGTCTCGATTCATCCCGATGCCGTCGTCCGAGACGCGGATCAGCTTGCGCCCGCCCGCCTCGACTTCGACTCGAATGCGGCTGGCGCCCGCATCCAAAGCATTCTCCAGCAGCTCTTTAACCACGGAGGCAGGCCGGTCCACCACTTCGCCCGCGGCGATCTGATTGGCAACCTGGTCGGCAAGTACGCGGATGCGCCCCATACGGCTTTAGAGTAACGCAATAGCTGGTGGCCAGGGAGCAGGGGTCAGGGAACGCGCGGGCCGTATCAGTCGGAAGCGAGGAAGGAATGAGTATAAAGATAGTTATTGCACTCATTCTATACTCATGCAATACTCAATATTAAGGAATTCGACGCACTCCTGGAGTGTTCGCCGAAAAGAAATCAAGGATCGGAAAGGCAAGGAGACCAAAGGATGAACTGCCCAATTGTAAGTAGACCTTCGAGATGGGGACGCTCTCGAAACCGAGGAGCAACATGTACTCAGCTGATGCAACAAGAAGGACAGCGTTTTCAGACGACTCCATCGAGGAAGTTAACCGAGTAGCCTTCTCCGAGTTTGAACAGATTGACGAACAAGTTGCTCTGATTGAGAGCTTTAGGCAACCGTTCCCACTGCAGGAACGTGAAGAGCCCGTCGTGGACGGAGAGATGGATTCATATGGCTAAGACACGGCTGCAATTTGATTTCTCAGATGAATCGCTGAGCCAGCTGGATGAGCTCAAGGGCGCCACTGGCGCCACCAACCGCGCCGAGGTGATTCGCCAGGCCTTGCGTCTTCTTCAGTGGACAATTGAACAGACACAGGACGAGAAGGCTACAGTACTGGTCGAAAAGAACGGAAGACAACGCGAAGTGATCTTCCCCTACTTGTCGAACCGAAACACGGCGAAAGCAGTGGCGCGCGCTAATGGCTGAACCTCCTCAAGGTGACCCGGAAGACAAATCACAGGCAGCGGAGGCTCTTGCGGTCCATTCTGCCGATGTCGTTGAGAATCCTGAGGACCTTGAAGAGGTCGCCCCGCTAAGCGAAGCACCAGGTCCTCGATTCTCGCAGGAAGAGCACCTCGCCAAAGCCACCAAGCTTCTGGCGCTCTTGCTCTTCGGGGCGCTGATCAGCAGTTTTGTCGCGCACTTGGTTTGTATTCTGTGCCTTGCCCATGACAAGCCCAATTCTGTTGAAGAGGTCTCGCGTGTATTCAACACCTGGACCCCGATTTTTTCAGGGCTCTTTGGATCGGCGGCTACTTTCTACTTCACGCAAGGACACAAATAGCCCTCAGTCTATCCGTATTCTGGCCGAGAGGGACTGCAACGAAGTGCCCACAAAACGGCGCTGTTGTTGGCAATGTTCCTTTCCTTCCGGCAAGAATCTCCACGACTCTCCATGCTAACCTGAGCTTTCAACCCAGGGGAGAATTCGTTTGGAACAGTCCGATCTCATCAAAGCGGTCGTCGAATTCGTGGTTCTTATCTTTTCGCTATCCGTGCATGAGTGTTCGCACGCCTGGACAGCTTCGCGTTTGGGCGATCAGACGGCCCGCCTGGAGGGCCGCGTAACGCTGAACCCCATGTACCACGTTGACCCCATAGGCACTCTGCTGTTTCCGGCGATCGTGATCTTCGGACCGCTCATCGGGTTCAATATGTTCGGCGGAATGCTGGTGGGCTGGGCCAAGCCTACCCCGGTCATGACCCGCAACTTCCGCAAGATCGTCCGCGACGACAACCTGACCACCCTGGCCGGCCCAGCCTCGAATCTGCTCCTGGTGCTGGTCGCATTTATCGTTCTACTCGTTGACGCGAGAGTAGTTCCCAATGGGCGTGACGTTGTCTTCAGTTCCTTCATCGCCGTTCTTCAACCAATCGAAGGCATCACCCCGCAACCGCTGGTTCTGCTCTGCACTCTGGTCATTCTGATCAACCTGATGCTGTGCATCTTCAACCTGCTTCCCATCCCGCCGCTCGACGGCAGCCGCCTGGTGCGCAATATGCTGCCCTACAACGCCGTGCAGACATACGACCGGATTCCCTTCTGGGTCAGCTATTTGTTGATGATCTTTGTCGGTGGAACGATCATCCGCGCCTTCGTCTCGCCGGCGATCCGCTTGGTGATCTGGGGCCTGGTGCACCTTTAGGGCTTCGCGAAATCAGTACGACCGATTTGGCCTCGACGGTATGTTCGCTCGTTACACCCGGCCATCCCGGCTATAATTCGTTCTCTGAGGCAGAAAGACCATGCCCTTGGCAACGGAAGAAAGCAAGAAGAGCGCCAACAAGTCATCTCAGCCACAGTCGAGCTGGGGCATTCGATTCATCATCGCGATCGCGGGAGCCGCCCTCTCCTTTTGGCTGGCGAGCCGCCATAACGTACACAATCTGCCTCCGCTACCCACTTTTCATGACCGCTTGTGGCTGGTTGCGCCTGCGCTCTTTGAGGGCGCGGTGGGAATCCTCTTCCTGATTTGGATCGGGCTTCTCTTCCGTGAGGCTGGAGAACGCGCCACTCCCAGGATCATCGGTAGCACAACCGCAACCGATGCCGCGAAGAAGAAGCGCTGGTCGGCCCTTAAAACGGCCCTCTTTGTGGTCTATATCCTGGTGACGATCCCTTCTTTTGGGGGAGCATACTTCGAGTATCTTTGGCCGGGGTATCCGCAATGGATCTCGCACGCGGCCCGGCCCGTCTTCGATGCGCTCACCTTTTTAGGCGCATTCGTCGGGTCAACCCGGCGCAGAAGAGACCAGAAGCCGGAGCCCGGCACAGGCTACGGCGACGAAAAAGGGCCATGGCTCGACGACCGGCAAAAGACCTTCATCGCCGTCGCCCTCCTTGGCGTAGCCGCGGTCTTCCTCATCCATCATGCCGCTAGAAATCTTCCGCCTTCCGCAGTGGGGCGGATCACCGCGATCAGCTCGCTGGTGGTGGCTGCCGTTCTCGTCGCGATCCTGCAGACCACCAAGAAGCCAGCTCAAAGTGCTCCGCAATCAGAGATTCAGCAAAGAAGCCTGATCGCCGGCGATGGAACGCCCGGCCGCCGGAAATGGTCTGGCAAGGTGGTTATCTGGGTTGTTGTCACTGCCTGTATGGCCGTGGTCTTTCTCCCGGTGCCACATGAGATCAAGACCATAGCAGTCTTCACGCCGATTGGAATTCTGATTCTGTGGGTCGTTGCATTGACCAAACTGAAGATGTGGATTCATGGGCTGGCGCGACAAGGTGATTTCGACCGGGCGATTCAGATGGACCGCCGGTTTTCATGGATACCCGGCTATGGAACCCCGTTGGAAGGATCGATCCTCTTCAACGCCGGGCGGTATCCGGAGGCGCGGACCTTTATCAGACCCTTTGCCTTTGACGAACAGGGGATGCCGAAGCTGAGCAGCACCGCACTGTACACGTACGCGCTGGCGCTGGAAAATGACGGCATGGAGGCAGAGGCGCAAAAGCTGCTTGAGGCCGCCGTTCGAGTGCCGCAGCGAACGGCGGGCTTTCATGTAGCTCTGGCTACCTGCCTGCTGAGTCAGAAGAAGGACGCGGAACGGGCCCGCGAACTGCTGGAGACGGCATTGGCCACAACAGACGTGCGGCCTTCCTCTTCCGGGCAGAACGCCGATTACGCAAGGAGACTTGGACGCTACGCCTGGGCGCTGGCGGCGTGCGGACGGCGCGACGATACAGAAGCGCAGCTCAAGAAGGCCTTTGCGGGTTCCGGAAGGCTGAAGGAGCGTGATCTCGCCGGCTTGCATTATTTTGCCGGGGAGGCGTGGCGATCACTAGGTGAGTGGAAGAAGGCGCGCACGGCGTTTGAGGAGGCGTTGCGGCTCAGTCCTGATGGCTCCGCCGCAACCAGTGCCCAGAAGGCGATGGCAAAGATGCGCGAGGAAGCTCAGGCGTGAAGGCAATCGCCTGACTGACTCGAGCCATATCCATCCAGGCTTTGAGCAATCCTCTCGTTGAAAGGCCCTTCTCGCAATCTGCCCTTGAGGAAGAAAGACCATGTCCTTGGCAACCGAAGCGAGCAAGAAGAGCGTGAGCAGGCCAAGTTTGCTGTCACTGACCTGGAATTCACTGTCGGGTGGAAAACCAAAAATTGCCAGGCTCTTTGTCGGCGTTCTCATCTATGTCGCAGTAGTCCTTTTCCAGGGGCCGCTTCGGGTGGGAATCGTATTGGCTTCGATCTGGTTGGTACTCTTCCTGTGGTCATTTGCCATTCAGATGGCGCGGCAGGCGGCGATCCAGCTAGCGCTTGGGGGCCTATACGATGACGCACTCCGTAAGAATCGATGGTTTTCCTGGCTGCCGAGTTACGGCAGATCTCTTAAGTGCTGGGTTCTCCTGGAAGCCGGTAGGTACAGCGACCTACTGGAAGCTACCAAGCCTCGAGCGTTTGATCGGCACGGCCAACCAAAACTAATGAGTTCGCAGCTTTATTACTGTGCGATGGCCCTCTTGTATCAAGGCCAAGGCGAAGGAGCCCAGGAACTCTTCGAAGCGGCGTATCGATTGACGCCGGAGTTCGCACACATTCAAGTGGCGTTGGCGGACTGCCTCCTTGAACAGAACAAGGATCCGGAACTCGCTCGCTCCTTGTTGAGCCACACACTTTCGAGGGCAAAGTGGCCTGAGTCAATCGATCGCAATCTAGAGCACGCCGACCTGGCCCTAAGGAAAGGGAGGTGGGCGTGGGCATTAGCGCGCTGCGCCCTGCGTGACAAGGCGCTTTGGCAAATGTGGCATGCCTCCGAGGGATCGGAGGCGCTGATACACCGAGACCAGGCCTGGTTGCTGTACTTCGCCGGAGAGACAAGGTGGGCATTGGGCGACACGGGACAGGCGCTGGCGGCATTTGAGGAAGCAAGCGCGCTCCATCCACACGGACAGTTGATGCTTAAAGCGCAAGAGAAACTGTCGAAGCTGAGAGCATCGATTTGAAGCGGAAGACCAGGCCCTGAAGTTCCTTTGCTTCTTCGGGATGTCCACCGTCCCGCTCCCGCTACAATGGAATGAGCCGTTTCTCTCATCTTCCGAGTAGCGGCGACATTCTCTCGGCATCACCCCGGAATCGATACGCCTCATGCCTGAATCCGCAATTCCATCCTCAATTCCATCCCCGCGCCCGCGCGTACTGAGCGGTATGCGCCCCACCGGCAAGCTCCACCTTGGCAACTACATGGGAGCCCTGGCCAACTGGGTCAAGCTCCAAGACACTGCTCAATATGATTGCTATTTTTTCATCGCCGATCTGCACGCGCTGACGACCGAATACGCCGACACCTCGAACATCGCGCCCAACACGCTCGAAGTGGCGCTGGACTTCCTCGGGGCCGGTCTCGACCCGGAGTGCTCCACCATTTTTGTGCAGAGCGAAGTCAAGCAGCACTACGAACTGCCCTTATTCCTTGGCATGATTACGCCACTCGGCTGGCTGGAGCGCGTTCCCAGCTACAAGGAGATGCAGGAAAACCTCGCCAACAAGGATCTGACGACCTACGGATTCCTGGGCTACCCAGTTTTGATGGCGTCGGACATTCTGCTCTATCAGCCGCAGTTTGTTCCCGTAGGCCAGGATCAGCAGGCCCACGTCGAACTGACCCGCGAGGTGGCGCGGAGGTTCAACTTCTTCTTCCCAAGGGGCGGACAGCACCCAAGGGACGCAGGAAAGCACCCGGATATTCGACCGGTTTTCAAAGCTGGATGGGAAGCGAATGAAATACTCCCCGAGCCGAAGGTGCTCCTCACCCCTTCGCCCAAGCTGCCCGGCATCGACGGCCGCAAAATGTCCAAGAGCTACGGCAACACCATCCAATTGACCGATCCCGAGCCGCAGGTGCGCAAGAAACTCAAGACCATGGTCACCGACCCGGCCCGCGTTCGCCGCACCGACGCCGGCGACCCCGACAAGTGCCCGGTGGGCGACCTGCACAAGGTTTTCTCCACTCCAGAGACGCTAGCCAAGGTCTACGACGGCTGCCGCTCGGCCGGCATCGGCTGCATCGAATGCAAGGGCTGGGCCGCGGATGCATTGGTACAAGTCCTGCAGCCAATCCAAACCCGGCGCGCCAGCTTTACCCAGACCCAGGTTGCGGAAATTCTGAGAGAGGGCTCCAACCGCGCCCGCCTCCGCGCCGAGCAAACCATGGTCGAGGTACGGGCCGCCATGCGGATGACACTGCCCGGCAAATAGCGGAGACGCATCGAGCCGGACGCCTCCCGTTAGAATCGAATCCAGTGGCTGAATTGCCCTCAACCGAAGTCTCCCCGCCAGCGCAGTCCAAATGGGCGCGCGGCCTGGCACTGCTGCGCCCCTCGCACGTCCACACGGCCTTCTCGGGAGGGGTCCTGCTGGCGGCCTTCTCCTTAGTGTCGAGCGTCATGGGACTCTGCCGCGGCAAGTTCATCGCATGGTTCTTCGGCGCGGGTCCGCAAACCGATGCCTACATTGCCGCCTTCCGGCTGCCCGACCTGATGAATAACTTCCTGGTCGGCGGAGCCGTCTCCATCACATTTGTCACCATCCTCAACCGCTACCACGAGCGCGGCGAAGATGCCGAAGGCGAGCATGTGCTGTTTACCGTGCTCAACCTGATGACGCTTGTGCTCACCGCGGCCACCATCGTATTCATGCTCCTCGCCGCGCCCTTCATCCGCCTCACCAACCATGGCTTCACCGAGGCGCAGGTCCAGCTTTGCGCGCACATGACGCGCATTCTGCTTCCCGCGCAGATTTTTCTTTTTATTGGCAGCATATTGAACTCCGTGCTGCAGGTTCGCAGGCAGTTTCTCTATCAGGCGATCACGCCCACCATCTACAACCTGTGCATCATCGTCAGCGGCGTGCTTCTGCACCGCAGGCTAGGGGTTTCGTCCCTGGCCATCGGCGCGACGGCAGGCTTCCTGTTAGGCTCGTTTGCCCTGAACGCACTGGGCGCAGCCCGAGCCGGTTTGCACTACCGCCTGGGCATCGACCTTCACCACCCCGGCATTCGCCTCTGGCTGCACATGACTCTGCCGCTCATGTTCGGCTTCACGCTTCCTTTTCTCGATCAGTACTTCGCAGGCTACTATGCCTCGAACCTGGCCGGCGCCATCACGCGCCTCGCCAACGCCAAGCAGATCTTCTCCGCGCCTGTGACCATGCTCGCCCAGGCTGCCGGCGTCGCCTCGTTGCCCTTCTTTGCCCAACTCTGGGCCAAGGGCAAACATTATGAATTTGCCGTCGGCGTAGCGGACTCCGTCTCCCGCGTCGTCGCCCTGGGACTGCTGGCAACCTCTGCCATGATCGCGCTTGCGCATCCTATCGTCGGCTTGATCTTCGGCGGAGGACGATTCACCGCAGAAGATGTGCGCCAAACTGCAATCTTCTTTTCCCTTTACACGCTCTCGCTTTTCCTTTGGTCGGCGCAGGCAATCTATGCCCGATCTTTCTATGCGGCTGGAATAACCTGGCTGCCCATGGTCGCCAGCACCGTCATCACGATTGTCGCGTTTCCGCTCTACGGCCTCGGTTATCGCTGGTTCGGAGCCGCAGGTCTGGCTCTGGCCTCTGACGCCGGCATTGCTTTGCAGGCCATCTCCATCGCTGTGCTGCTGCACCAGCGGCACATGGTCTCGCTGGCCAGTCTTGATTACACGGAACTGGGCCGGTGCCTCTTGGCCGCGGCGGTGAGCGGAGTGGGGGTTGGCGTGATCTTCGGTTGGCTTGGCGGCGCGCTGCACAGTGCGATTCCGGGTCACACTCAATGGATCGATCTGGCAGTGCTCGTTGCAGGGACGGCGCTGTGGCTGGCAGTCGCTAAGTGGGTGCTGGAAAAGGGCGGATCGGCCTTGCCCAGAGTCGCGATGAAGCGGCTGGGGCTGAGGTAGACGATCTCGCTGCTACTTTCGCCGTATTTCCGGGTCGCCGCAGAGATCAGCGTACATTATTCCGTCCGAGAATCGTCCAGCCATCACGCTACCCCCAAAAAACGCAAGCACCCCTCTCGCCACGGGGGGCGCTTGTGGTGGAGCGGGTCGCAAGAGGCAGCTACGCCTGGACCGGCTTGGGCGCTTCCGGGGCTGCCGCTGCCGGCGCCGCTGGCGCCGGCTTCGCGTCGGCCTTGCGAATGTCGATGCCGCCCTTGAAGAAAGCGCCATCCTCGATGCTGATGCGGGCCGCGGCCACGTCGCCAGTGAGCGCACCCTCAGCGCGGATATCGACTCGGTCAGTGGCGGAAACATTGCCGCGCACCTTGCCCAGAATCACAATTTCGCGCGCCGTAACGCTGGCCGCGACCTGTCCGTTGCGGCCCACAGTGACGCGGTTGCCGGGCAGGCTGATGCTGCCCTCGACCTTGCCGTCGATAAACAGCGATTCAGAGCCGGTGATCTCTCCTTTGACGAAGAGGCCCTTGCCGATGCTGGCCTGGTCGCCTGCCGAAACCGGGGCGCGGTTGACGGGGTCAGGAGCGGCAACGGGCGGCAAAGGGCGGGAAGGCTCTGGGGTGATGTTGGGGGTGGTGGGGCCGGTTTGGGTGGGTTTCCACATAGCGCTCACGAGATTCCTTTTCTGTCCTGAGAGGACTGGGCTTTCCAAAGCAAGGGCCGTTGCCTTGGGCCCAAAAATGAATATATGGATTGCCGGGGCTTTTCTTCCTGGGCAACCCACGCGCGGCCACAAATAGAATGTTATCTCTTCGCGGTCCGCTTGGAAAATTGCGTTGGCGCTATTCTAAGCCCGTTGGCCTCCGCTTGGCGAGAGCGGCGAAAAAGGTTGAGGGACGTGAGCCAATTCTGACAACAGAGCACGGACCAAACCGAATAGGGAAGGTCGTGAATCGGGTGCGCTCGCGGTTGATTCTGTGGACAGCGCCAAAGGCGCCCCGAAACGGCACAATGCGAATTAGAGTCCTAATGCCCTACTCTTAGGCTATGACCGACAAGGAACTGCTGACCAGGATCGCACACTCTGCCGGCCAAAAGGCCGGATACAAGCAACTGGTTCGCGAACTGAGCCTGAGCGGCGGCCGCGAGCGGCGGTTGCTGCTCGAACAACTCGCCCGCCTCACCGTGCGCGGCCAACTGATGAAGCTCGACCGCGAGCACTGGAGCATTCCCCGGCCGCTTGGCGCAGGCGGCACGCGCGACAATCTTGCCGCAGGACGCCTCGACCTGCACCGTGACGGCTACGGCTTCGTTCGCCCCAATCCGCGGCAAGCCGGCCAAACGACCGCTCCAGTCGAAGATATCTTCATCCCCCCCAACGAGATCAACGGCGCCATGCAGGGCGACCAAGTGCTGGTCGAGGTTGAGCCGCCCAAGGCCGATGGCCGCCGCATGGGCCGCATTGTGCGCGTGCTCGAGCGGCGCAACCCTACAGTGGTCGGTGTCTTCCACTACGCAAGATCCGATCGCGCGCCTGGAAATACAGTGGCTCCCTTCGATGAGCGGATGACCCAGCACATTCTGATCCCGGAAGGGCAGGAACTTCCCGACGCGGGCCAAACCGCCTCTCCGCACCGCGTCCTGGGCTCTGAGGCCGCATCGACCTCCGCCCACGACGATCTGGAAGGCCTGGTCGTCGACGTGGAGATCGTCAGTTGGCCAACACCGACCCGGCCTCCGATTGGCCGTGTGATCGAGGTACTGGGCAATCCGGATGATTTTGGCGTTGACGTCGAAATGATGATCCGCAAGCACCAGTTGCCGCGCGTATTTCCTGAAAACGTGCTGGCCGAGGCCCGCGCCGTGGCGCATCTCGACCCCGAAGAGGTTTTGCGCCGCCGGGACTTTCGTGACTTGCCCATCGTCACCATTGACGGCGAAACGGCCAGAGACTTTGACGACGCGGTGTTAGTCACCGAGCGGGCGGATGGGGGCTACGAATTGCAAGTCCACATCGCCGACGTGGCAGAGTATGTGCGCGCCGCGACAGACCTCGACCTCGAGGCGCGCCTACGCGGAACCAGCGTCTACTTTCCCGACCGCGCCATTCCCATGCTGCCCCAGGAGCTGTCAACAAATATCTGTAGCTTGCGCCCCGGCGAAGACCGGCTCGTCCTGAGCTGCCTGATGCAATTGGATTCCGACGGCCGCATCGAGAGCTACGAGATTGTCGAGGGCGTGATTCGCTCCGCGGCGCGGATGACCTATACCGAAGTCCACGCGATCCTCGAAGGCGATGCGGAAACCCGCGCCCGCTATGCCTCGCTGGTTCCCGGCTTTGAACGAATGCGCTATCTTGCCGGTCTGATGAACAAACGCCGCGAGGAGCGGGGCTCGATCGACTTCGACCTGCCTGAGCCGGTGATCGAGTTCGACGAACAGGGCCAGATGCGCGGCGTGACCAAGTCCGAACGCACCTGGGCTAACCGGCTCATCGAGGAATTCATGCTGGCGGCCAACGAGTGTGTGGCCACGTGGCTTGAGGACATGGGCGTGCCCTCGCTCTACCGAATCCATGAAAAGCCAGAGCCGCGCCGCGTGGTCCAGTTTGAAGAGTTGGCAGCCAGCTTCGGCTATACGCTCGGGCTAGGCGCTCTGCCGGTCAAGCGCATTCAGACACGCGGAGACCGTCGCGATGCGCAACGCACCGGCCGCAATTCACGGGTGCACGACGTGCCCGAAGACATTCCCGTCACGCCTCGCATGTATCAGAAACTTGCCGCGAAGATTGAGGGCAAACCGGAGGAGCGGATTCTGAGCTATCTGATGCTCCGCTCGCTTAAGCAGGCGCGCTACTCCGAGATCAACGAGGGCCATTTTGCGTTGTCCGCTCCGACCTACACCCACTTTACGTCTCCCATCCGCCGCTACCCCGATTTGATCGTTCACCGCATCACCAAGGCGCTGCTCGGTGAAGGCGTCAGCGGCGAGGGCGCTGTGGCCGAGGGCCGTCACAGCTCACCCTGGACCCATCCCAGCGAAGGTTTTCCAACCAGCCGGGTGCCCCACCCTCGCCGCGCCTCTGTTTTTGCGGCTAGGGTGGGAATCATCGAGCCGCCCATTCCCGAAGCCGAGTTGGCGCAGATCGCCGAGGAGACCAGCCAGACCGAGCGCCGCGCCGCCGAGGCCGAGCGCGAGCTGGTTGAGTGGAAGAAGGTGCGCTTCATGCAGGATCGCGTCGGCGAAGAGTTTGCCGCGCTGGTGCTCAACCCGGCCAAGTACGGCCTCTTTGTCGAGCTGACCGACCTCTTTGTCGAGGGACTGGTGCCGATCGATTCGCTCGCCGACGACCGCTACACCTGGCGCGAGAATACACACGAGATCATCGGCGAACGCACCGGACGCCGTTTCCGCGCCGGCGACCATGTGCAGGTGATCCTGGACCGAATCCTGGCACAAGAGCGCAAGCTGCAGTTCTCGATTGTCGAGGAGGGTCTGGCGCTCACCGGGGTTGCAGAAAAGAAGGCCACCAGCTCCCGCCCGAAAGCCAAAAAGAAAAAGGCAACCAGCGCACCGGGGCGATCCTTCAAAGCCAGAAAGAAGCTGGGCAAAAAAGGCAGGCGGCGATAACAGCTATCGCCCTTTATCGATTGGCCTGCGTCTCGGCAAGCCCGCCGATGATCGGCAGTTTCATGCGCTTGCCGTTGAAGGCCTGCACAAAGACGATCACCAGAACGACAAAGAAGGCGAGATCGACAAACTGCCATAGCGACAAGGTGAGGAAGACGACGCTGGGGACGAGATTCTGCACGATCCCCACCAGAATATGCACCACCGCCCAGGCGACAAAGAAGAAGATCGATTGCCAAGCCTGGAATCGAACATACGAGCTTCGTTTGAAGGGCTCGACGATCAAAAATGCGATGGCCGGGACGATCGTGATGTAGGCGATGCCGCCTGCTGCGTTGTCTGACAGACCGGAGGGATTTGAATCGGACATGGTGGCTCCTTTGGGGACTTGGCTGCCCGGTCGGACGTGGATAGCGGTTGGAATGCCGACAGTGCACTAAAAGGATTGTGGGCGCGGTCGCTGCAAACCGGCAGCTCACAATTGCTCAGGCAGTTGCGGATACAATAGCTCCAGGAGCACATTGGATGGCACACATGGTATTTTGCGTTCGTTACAAGAAGGAAATGGAGGGCCTGGAAGAGCCGCCCTTCGACTCGGAGTTCGGGCAGAAGATCTTCAAAAACGTCTCCAAGGCAGCCTGGGGCGAATGGGTTGACCGGCAAAAGATGCTGCTGAACGAGTATCGGCTGCAACCCTGGACCCCGCAGGCGCAGCAGTTTCTGGTCGAGCAGATGGAGGAGTTCTTCTTCAGCGAGGGCTCGGCCCTGCCCCAGGAGTTCGTTCCGCCGTCTCAGTAAGAGGCCGGGCTTGCCGGCGGTCTGCGCAAGATCGGTGTCAATTGGCGTCCGCAGCGCGAAGGATCCTGGAAACCGATGAATTCGAATTCCCCTCCGGCGCGCAAGCGCAGAGGGTCTGCCTCGTGTAAACTAATCAAGACCCCAAAAGCCGGCTCCCACGAGCCGGCTCGATTGTGTCGGGACGTGGCTCAGCCTGGTAGAGCACTCGCTTGGGGTGCGAGGGGTCGGCAGTTCAAATCTGCCCGTCCCGACCATTTAGAATCAATAACTTACAAGGTCGAGATGAAGTGTAAAACGATGTGACTGTAGCCGGAACTGTAGCCACCCTTCGGGCTTGTAGCCAGATTCGCTCACTGTACTGCCTGAGTAGGCGTATCCAGCGAGGCCAATGCCTGACGCTGCGCTTCCTGGCTGATGTGGCTGTACAGTTCAACCATCTGCGCGGTCGTGTGGCCGGAAATCGCTTTGATGGTCGATTGCGCGATTCCCTCCTCTGCAAGTTTGCTCACGAGCGAGTGTCTAAGGTCGTGCATCCGGCATTCGACTTTGGCATGTTGCTTTGCCGACGCCCAGGCCGTCTTCCATGAGCCAAGAGGCTTGGAGCGGTCAACTGCGTATCCGGTCATCGAACCGCGCTCGGCTGCGCCCTTCCCTTTGAAGACGAGTTTCTCTGTGGGAAATACGTAGTCTTCGGGTCTGGCATTAGGCCAACGTGTTCGCCATACTGAAAACGCCCCCAGAGCCGCTGTATTAAGGGGAACAATCCGTGATGCGCTGGCCTGTGTCTTCGCTCGCTTGGCGACCTGAAAAGTCTTCTTAACGAGATCAACCTGTGACCAAGTGGCACGACGCAATTCGGAGTTGCGCAAACCTGTGTTCGAGAATATGACCACGGCTGTAAGCAGCGAAGGTTGCGGACTCTTGGCACAAGCCTCAAGCAGCCGACTGTCTTCGTCCGGCGTCAATGCCCTGCCGACGTTCTTATCTTCGGTCAGCATATGTACGTCGTCTTCAATGGCTCTCCACAACTTCGCCGCCTTCAAGATCATGCGCAAGGTTCCGATTTCCATATTGATTGTCCGATTGCTGGCCTGCTCGTCCTTGCGTGTCGCCTGGTATTTGCCGATACGCTCGGCTGTGATTTCGGTCAGCAGCATCTTGCCGAAACACTTGTTGAGATGTGCAAGGTTGTAGCTGTGAATATCAGTATTGGCCTTGCTCCACCGCGCTCGGCTCGCTTCCATCCAATCCTTCGCAGCCACCTGGAATGTAGTCGGCTTCCTCTTGGACGGGAGTTTGTTCCGGCCCTCATCGAGTTCGGTTAGCATCCGGGCCTCTGCCCTGATTGCAATTTCCTTTGACCGACTGCCGGTCGATCTTTGATATCGGCTTCCATCTCGTGAAAACTTGAACCACCAAATTTTGCCGCGTTTGAATACGCTCATTTTCTTTCCCTCACTTTCTTCGTTGACGGCTTTTGCAGTTCATTGCTGTTGACCCACCGAGTCAGAGACTTCACTGTCACGGGGCGAGGTTCCGGCTGATTGTTTTTCTTAATCCAGCTTGCCTCCTGTTCGTTGATGTGACGGAGTGTCCAGGACTCCCATCCCTCTACTCGCGTCTTGGATGACCACGTTGTCATTGCTTCCCGCGCCCAATTGATTCGGCGTTTATGGGCGGCCTCCCTTCTGTCTTCCGTCGATTGAATAGCGGCAGGAGCACTTGCAAGCGAAGCGCACTTCCTCGTG
>JBEKOA010000062.1:0-27659 GCA_049522255.1 Occallatibacter sp. | reverse complement strand
TCCTCGTGCAATACTTCGTCCGATGCCGCGTTCCTTGTTTCCAAAATCGGCCACATATCTCGCACGGCCCGCCTACCTTGTCACAGTCTGGATGCAGAACGAACATTGCGAATTTCGACCGCGCTCTGCCGACTGGAGTGTCATAGTGATCGCCGCTTCTAGGTAGCGGTACAAGGTATGCCCTTGCACCGCCCGAAGGAAACCACTGAGCAAAAACGGCCTCTTGCAAGTCCCTCCAAAGTTCCTCATCTGAGTGGCACATCTTTTTCAGGTTCGGACCGGAAGCCCTCAATCGCGCAAAGAGCTTCCTCGCTTCCTCGCTTTCCTCGTCCGTTCCGTTCAACGTGTCCACAAATATATCGATGTCCTTGCGGCTCGGTCCGAAGGGGTTTTGCAAGATGGTTGGTTTGCGCTTTTTCATTTATGTTAAGTCAATCTTACAAATATAACCGTATCATATTTCCGTAATTCGGCGCAAGAAAGCGGTCTAATTGGACAAAAGGAGTAGATATGCCATTCGCCGACAAATTACTGGCTGCATCGCACACCGCCGCAAATACTGACAGGCTCCTGAGCGCGGCGGAGGCCGGAAACCTACTCGGATTGCAAGCGAGCACGATCTATGACCTTGTTCAGCGGGGTCAGCTTGAGCATGTTCGGCTCTTCGGTAAAACTGTGCGCTTCAAAGAATCTGTAATTCTCAAGATCATTGAGGATTGCGCAGTGCAGGCTACAAGTCCGGCTACAGTCTCCGGGGCTTTTGAGCGTAAGCGCCACAAACCAAACGGCAAAGCGACACCCGACCCATCGCAGCGCAGGCGAGGACGCGGCCCGGAGGCTGTGAATTGAAGGCCGCGCCGATGCCTGCGCTCCCGCCGGAGATCGCCGCCGCCGCTGCGCGTGGCTGGCGCTTGTTTCCTGTGGAGCAGCGCGGCAAAAGACCACTTGTGGAGGAGTGGCAGAAAATCGCTACCAGTGACCTTACGCAGCTACAGGCATGGACGCAGATTTATCCGGGATGCAATTGGGGCTTGGCAACGGGAACCGCTTCGGGCTTAGTGGTCATCGACGTTGACGGCGCGGAAGGCCGCGCATCCGTAGCGGACCTGGAGCGGCAAGGCATGACTCTACCCGCTACGCTGACAGTGAAGACGGGCCGCGGGGATGGAGGGACACATTTTTATTACCTGATGCCGTCCGGCGTCGATATTCGCAACGATCAATCGGGCAGGATAGGGCCGCACATCGACGTAAGGGGTACAGGCGGTTTCGTTGTGTGTGTTCCAAGCGTTCATGCGAGCGGTAATCGTTATTGCTTTGTTGATTCCGCCGAACCAGTGGCAGACCTGCCCGCCTGGATAGTCGAGCGACTCACAGTGCGCTCGTCAAAGCCCGCCGCAACTGCACAGGCAAGTCCGCGAACTGTTGGGAAGGGTGAGCGCACAAAGAGGCTTGTTAGCCTTGCAGGCACCCTACAAAGGCGGATGGCCGACCCCGCCACAATCGAAGCGGCACTCATAGCCGAGAACGCGACAAAATGTGACCCACCGCTCGCAAAGTCAAAGGTTGTATCAATCGCCCGCGACATACCAAAGCGGTATCCAGCCGGTGAGTCTGCCGCCCCCATTGTTGCGGCTTCGTCGCCCATGTCACCGGAAGAGGCTGTCAGGATCACGGCTGAATTACTCGACAAATGCAGCGCATGGATTCGCCGGTTCGTCATTTTGGGCGAAGCCGAAATAGTGATTTTGACTTGTTGGCTATTGCACACATGGGCATTCGCCGCAGCGGTGGTGACACCATACATTCACATTCGCAGCGCGGAAAAAAGTTCCGGCAAGACAACACTCATGCTGGTTCTGAAAGCCTTGGCACATACTGCGAGATTCTCAAGTGGCATCAGCGCCTCAGCGTTAGCACGTGTCGTCTCAAAATTTGCGCCAACGCTTTTTCTCGACGAACTCGACGCACAAATGAAGGGAGACAAAGAAAAAGCGCAAGACATTCGGGGTGTACTCAACGGCGGATTTGATTCGAGCGGCACTTATACCAGATGCGTTGGGAAGGATTTCGACGTAGTGGACTATCCCACCTTTTGCCCCAAGGCTCTCGCAGGAATCGGCGAACTCTGGGACACAGTAGAGTCGCGTTGCATCATCATCGAAATGCGCCGCCGTCTACCAGTTGAGAAGGTTGAATCCTTCCGATTTCGACGCATCGAAAAGGACGCAACTCCGATTAAGGATGCCCTTCAGAACTGGAGTGACGGCGAAGTGGCGAAGTATTTGGAAGGCATCGAAATCCCCGACATCCCTGGTCTAAATGACCGGCAGATGGACATTAGCGAGCCGCTGCTACAGATTGCGCAGCTTGCCGGGGATGCATGGTTCCAGAGGCTCACGGAAGCCTTGCAAACAATCTTTGTGGCCGCTAGTGCGGAAGACACATCCATCGGCGCTACCCTACTCACCGATGTACGAACCATCTTTGACGAACTGAAGACAAACCAGATTTCGTCGAAGGTCGTGGCAGAACAGCTTTGCGCAACCGAAGGCCGCCCCTGGGCGGAATGGTCCAACGGGAGAGGGCTGTCGGCAAACGATCTTGCGCGCCAACTCAAAAAGTTTGGCGTCTACCCGCATACGATCCGGGTTGGGGATGAAACACCAAAGGGATACCGCCGGACAGACTTTGAGGATGCTTGGTCTCGATATTGTTCTGTTCCCGCCATCGAAACCGCCACACCGCCACAATCAGCATCGTTATTCGCTGAAACCGCATTTTCAAACCGCAACACACGACCCACTGTTGCGGTTGCGAAAAGTGGGTTAATTCCGCATCGACAAAAGAGTGTGGCGGCTGTTGCGGTTGAAAACGTTGGGTTGGCAGAAAAAGGAGGATTGCTGGTATGAGCGCGGCGCTGGAACTCATTCAAGCAGTGGAGGCAAATGGCGGACGCCTCGTGATCGAAGGCGATTATCTGGTGGTCTACCCATCTGAGGCCGGAGAACCGCTGGTGGAAGAATTGCGTCGGCATAAGCCCGCGATTATCGCCCTGCTCTTGAGTCGCACGGCGGACCCGGTAGACGATCAGCTTGACGGTGAATGGATGTTAGAGGAGTGCACCTACGTTGACCGCTGGTGGGGCGGGATCGGTGCGCTATACCTTTCCCTGGCTCGCTGGCTTGCCGAGCACGGGCGGCCTGTGCCAGCGTCACGGACGGCCTTTGTATCTGCGCTTCAGAGCGAAGGGTTTCAAGTTACCAGTGATGGGCTTGTCTACGGTCTGGCTCTCAAAGAAGACTGGCTCGCTCACTGCGCATTCCAGAATCGGCCCGCACTGACCAAAAGGCCGATTTCGGGCAAGACGCGCTACAAATCCAGCTACACTCCCGCAAAGAAAGACATAGACCTATCGCCGCTACAGCGTGAGTCCGGCTTTGGGGAGACGCCAACAGGTGCCAATGGATGACAGCGGCAAGCAAATCAAGGATGCGGGAGGCCGCGATTCAGGCCCTCTTGACCACGGCAACGATTGTTGAAGCTGCTACGAAATGCGGAGTGAGTGAACGCACGTTGCAGAGATGGCTCACGGAGCAAGAGTTTTGTTCGGAGTATTCCGCCGCAAAGAACAGGTTGCTCGAAACCACTATCAATCGGCTGCGCAGCATCGGCCTTGATGGAGTGGAGGCACTGCGGCGAGTGGCCGTCGATAAGAATTCGCCCGCTGGCGCAACAGTGAGCGCGGGCCGGGGAATCCTGGAAGTGTTGTTGCGGGCTGTCGAGGTGCAGGACTTCGGAGCGCGACTAACCGAACTCGAAAAGAGCATCGCAAAGGATGCCCAATGAACGCGAACCTGGAAAGGCGACTTGCCGCGCTCAAGGCACAGATCGGCGGCAATCCGGTTGTGTTGCTCATGGCGGACGGCACACAGCGGACCATTCGCGGTGACATCCGAAACTACTTCAGGCTTGCCGCGTTATTGGATGGTGAACCAGAGAGCTACATCGATGATGCCGAGTTGAACGCGCTCAAGAACGCCGTCCGCATCGACGAAGAGGGCCAGCGATATGGGCTGTTGGGCATCATGCTGCAAGGTCCAAACGAAGACACAGAGGAGCCGCGATGAAAAGCTATCCGCCAATCATCTTGCGAATGAAGGACGGCAGTACCCGTAGCATTTCCGCAGGTGTGCGCGAACTCAGGTTGACAGACAGAGCGTTCGAGCAATTCCGGTCAACTATTCAGGGGGTCCGCATCCGGCCCGCTCCCCGTTTGGATTCCGAGTTGGCTTGGCTGCGCGACTGCGTTTCAGTTGAAGAGCCGGACGGCGACACAGCTTTCAGCGAATTGAAAGCCTTCATTGAAAGACTCGACAAAAGAGCAATGGCAAGGACAAACCAGAGGAGGTAAGAAACCGTGACCATTACCACACCCCGCGCCGAAAGCGAAGAGATGCCAGAGGCCGGAAGTCCAATTCTTCGCATGACCATGAACGGACGACCACTCAATGACGCCGCGCCGGTCACAGTCTCAACAGTCATCAGCCCAAGCCCCGCCGCTGGCGCAAGCGCGTTTCAAAGTGGGTTTGATCCTATCCCTGAAGATGGAGGCAACCATGAATAACTCAGTATCGACGCCGATTTTCACTCGCAAGCCGTGGGGCTTTGACGATGGCTCCCCGATTCTTGTTGACGGCACTCTGCTCAAAGATCGCGGTTGCGAATTCGCAATCGACGCCGCGCCCAAGCCAGAGCCGAGCATGATGCCAGTGATCGAGATGGGCACGTTCATAACTCTCCAACCGAGCGCCAAAGCGATGCGGGAAGCCGCCCTGATCGCCAGCTTTTACGAAGGCGTTCCACACGCAATCGGCAAGACGAAGCATGACGCCTATCTCTTGCGCAAGGCGGAAAGGAGCCTAGCCCATGACTGATGCAGAGAGATGGCAGTTATCCCGCGAAAACGTGGCGCGCGCTGACCAAGAGCAAATAGAGGCGCGGGTCGCTATAGAGTTTGATCGACTCCAAGCCGTCGAACGGTACGCCATAGCCGCAGAGGGAGCTGGGAGACATAGCCGCGCCATGCGGGAAGAGATGGAAGCCGAGAACAGCGGCACTCCGGTCTGAAGTTTGCGCAACGGTGCATGGGCACGGCCCACATGAGCCGGGTATCCAATGAGGCCACCACAACAGCCCATTCCAGCCCATGCTGATTGCGCTGGGAGTGGTGATTCACTCCCTTTTTTATCCGGCTTGCGTGCCGAGCGCGGCGAAGGATCACGCCGTTTCTCCGTGGAGTCTTGGGACTCCATCAGCCCGGACACGCAAGGGCAAGGGGGCAGAGTGCGGGCATTCTCTCCCCTTGCTTCAGCTTGCGGGGCGTCAAAGCCGCTGTACAGGGAGCAGAGGAAAGGTATCGCCCCATGCCTTCCCTCGTTTTTTCTCAAGGCTGAGTTGGATCTTGCGGTAATCGTTGGGTGGGAGCTTCCGACGGCGAATTATTCTGTCGCGAGCAATTCTTCAAGATAACTGAGTAACCAGAGGTGCCATTAAAAGGACTGGTTACCAGATTCCCTTTTCCGCAAGTGCAGACCAGAGTGACAGTCTCGCCCACCCTCAGAGGGTCGCTAGCTGCAAGTGTGTTACTCAGGCCAAAGAAGGAGCCGTTCTCGGAATATGCCACGATTTCATCAGGTGGAATTGGAGTCCCTGGGTACTCAGGCGTAGGTCTGTTCATCGTGACGTAGGCATCAGCTTCGTATCCTTTTGCGGCCATTCTCATAGACATCGCAATCGACGGAACAAACACTCCTGACAGGACTCCCGTGATTGCGACCTTTCTGTCCTCGTATCGTGTGTTTGCCGCTTCCTCGTTTGCTTGATATTCAGAAAAAAAGGTGGGTGCCTCGACGCTGATCGGCTCCACGGTTCTTGATGATGAAGTATCGACTGAAGCAGCGGTCGGAACCGACACGGCATTTTGCTCTTCTGAAGCTTGAGGAAGATCAGATTCGACCGGATGGGTTTCTGTGGGTCGCGAGTACGAATGGGGGTAAAAGAGCGCAATCGCACCAAGGCAGCCAAGTAAAAGAAGCACTGGAAGAGAGGATTCTGAGGAACGGATGGCACCCGCGCTAATACCGCACACAATGCATCTCTTTGGGTAGAAGGGGATCAGTAGTAACCAGAATCCTGCGGTCAGCACGATCATGATCAACGTGCCAATACCAAGATTTCGCTTGAAGCCTGTCAGCCGGACGCAGCCGGGGCATTGGTTCATTTCCATGTTATTTGGTCCTGTGTTCGCCGGTCACACTTGCAAGCCTACGCGGGCTTTCTCGGCCAAGGTGTGAGCCGGAACACAGTGAAGTCGAGGAGGTGAGTACCTAAGTTTTGTAGACAAACAAACGGATTCAGTACGCGGAGAAACTGTCACGGACCCAACAATCGAGCATCCATTGACTACAAGGACTGTAGCCAAAACTGTAGCCAGTCCCACCGAAAACATCGCAACAAACGACAACACAGGACGACACACGGCGTAAGGGAGTCTACATCCTCATCTTCCGTAAACCACTATGGATATTGACGATAAGGCACACGATGGCAAGTTTCAACACACGGCGTAAGCATCAGGCAAAAGAAAACCCCTCGCTTGGGGTGCGAGGGGTCGGCAGTTCAAATCTGCCCGTCCCGACCATTAATCTCTCTTCGAATCTCATCTGCTCGTGAACCAGGCGGCAATTTCTTGCCGACCCACGAGCACCCAAATCTGTCATGCGCCCCTGCGCACGACACCAACATCGCCTGCGAGGGGTGCGAGCCGTAGGCGAGCCATTCGGCAGTTCAAATCTGCCCGTCCCGACCATTTATTTCTCTATGTTTCTGTAGTCTATGCCGACGTTTATCGTCGGCATTTTTCTTTCCTCTCATCAACGGGAACAGCAATAATCTCATTGCCGTCATTTCACGCCTGCCCGCCATCCACAGTCTCAAAGACCGGCAGAAACCCCAGCCGCCGCCAAAACCGCTCCACCAGCGCCGCTGTCTGTGGAGCAGTCCTCGACGTGGTCCGCAGCAGAATCTCCCGTCCGCCAGCCTGCGCATCGGCATCTCCCGTCAGGCTACTGGCCTCGGCGGCGATGGCGATACATTTTTCCGGGCGATAGGTACAGTTGGCCAGATCTGCGATCGACAGGCGCGTCGTCGGCGTGGCCAGCACAGTTCGCGGCGGAGCCATGCGGTCCAACAGCCAGAGAATCTCCAGCTTTGATTCCAACTCATCCGGCACGCAGTCGATGGCCAGATCAGCCTCGCGTACCGCATCCTCAATGGTTGAGACCAGGGCTACATTCAGCAGAGCCTCGGGCCCCAACTCCCCTCGCAGCCACTCCTGAGCGTGATGCAGATTGGCGGGCATCACGTCTTCCAGCAGCACGCTGAATCCGGCGCGGGCCGCAACCAGGGCCAGCCAGCGCCCGAGCGGCCCTGCTCCGATCACAGCCACCGTCTCAGGCAAGCGGGGCGGGCTTCACCGGCAGCACCGGGACCGCGGCGTCGACGCTGGACTTGGCCAACAATGCGGCGACCTCGGCGGGGCTGGACTTGACGGTCAGGGCCTGGGCCACGTCTTCGGCGCTGGGACTGGCCTGCTTCAGGTGTTCGGCGACGCGCGTGCGCTCTTCGGCCGAAAGCGTAGGGACGGTAGCCAGCACCCGGCGCAGGGTCACGGCAACGTCGTCAATGTAGTTCATCAGGCGGATAGCTTCTCCGGAGAGCGGCATGGTTTCCCTCGATGGGTTCAATCTTCCCGTCTTCATTGTAGGGGCTGCGGTCGGGCGAGGGAAAGGCGAGCACGGCTACGGATTCGCCCGCAGGTGCTTTCAGAGTTGTCGCGGCTTCGGAGAATATCAAGCTCCAGGCACGAACGCAAGAACCTTGTCGATCGCGGCAATCACGTCCCCGGCCATGGCAAAATCGGAGGCAATTGCAGAAATCTGGTCGCGCAGTGTCTTGAGGCCCTGATTGGTGTAGTTGATCTGCGTCTTCAGCGCCTCAAAGACGGCCGTGTCCGCACTGAGCTTGTACTCGTCGTCCTTGGTGAGCACCTGGTCCACCTCCGGCAGCCATGTGTTCAACGCTTCAATGGTTGCCTCGTCCATCGTGCTGTCGATACCCGCCTGAATCTTGTCATACACGTTCTGATAATCCGCCCGTAACTCCGGAGTGAGTGGGATCGGAGGGTCGGCGGAGAGATTGCCCATAGGTGAAGTCGCCACGGAGTCGCTCCTTCTAAAAAAAATGGTTAGAAACCTCTGGCTCTTTGTCTGGGCACGACTTCAGTCATGCCGAACGTGTCGCAAAATCGACGCGGGCTCCAGCCCTTGAAAACCGAAACTCCACTTCAAGTTGGAGCTCCCACCGATCAGTTCGACGGCAGCGATGAGTAGAATTTGCCAAGATTGCTTCCAGCGTCGGAAAGCTCGCCGAGCTTCTCTTTCAAGCTCTCTGGATTGTTATGCTGTGCCTCGGCGGCCAGCGCATGATGAGTCAGCGCCAGCTTGATGATGGCCTCGTGAAGAGCTGTGAGTTTCTTGTCGGCCTCCCGCTGCTGACGCGCGATCTCCGGCAGCTTCATGATCTCCGCGCGGTGCTCCTGCGGATTCGCGTTACTGCCCGGTTGCTCATCTTCGAGGATGAACTGTTTTTCGAGATCTAGGATTCGGTCGTAGTCGCGCTTTTCAATGCTCTGAAGCGCTTGATCGTCGTCGGCAAGCGCCTTGCAGAGCGCCTGAACATGAGGGTCCATCTCCTCAATCTTGCCCGGCAACTCTTTCTCGACCACCCGGTTCACCAGAAGCTGCCCAAGCGCGTCGATGCCGGCGCTGATGCCGTTTCTGATCTCCGGCGAAAGCAGTGGAGCGGCCTTGGTGGAAGTGGTCGTGCTGGTCGAGCCCGGGAGGGTCGTGACAACGGTCGTGGTCGTCGAACCTGCGGTTGCGGCAATCCCGAGCACGCTCTCAATCGACGGCGCCAGATCGTTGCCAAGTGAAGTCACGTTGCCGCCAGCAGATTTTGAAGCCGCATCCAGTTCCGGTGAATCGGTTCCCTTGGTGATTTCGATCAGCGACTTGGAATAAACCTGAAGAGCCGCCAGCACCGCGAGCCTGCTTTGTATCTCCTTCTCAGAGAGCAGCACCGGAGTGTTGCGCGGATTGTAACTGGCATCCTTGTTCTTATAGGCAACAACCGCCTCATAATCAGTGCGCAGATTATTGAGCGCCACCGCGTCGCGATAGGCGGCTGCCGATTGATCGACCACCGGAGCGATAGCAGCCGACAGAGCCGTAGCATGCTTGGCCAGCGGCGAAAGGCAGCCGGACATCAACAGACTCATGCATAAAACCAGCGTCAATGCCCCAAGCGGCGAACGGTGCGTGAAGAGCCGGGATGCGCTGTAGTCCAGCTTCCAATTCATGCTTGTATAGGAAATGCACGATTGTTGCTTGTCAAGGAAAAATCTTCATTGAGTCATGAGAATTCAGTTACTCCCCACAGCAGCGTCGTGGTAAAAGAAAAATGAAACCAGAGGAGGTCTCCATGTCAAAGCGAATCGTCTTCTGCGCAGATGGAACGTGGGAAGCGCCGGTAAGCAGCACCAATGTCTACCGGCTCTACAAGGCGTTGACCGTGACCTCCGGCCAGGTAACTTATTACGACGACGGAGTAGGCGCGGACGCCACCGGGATCGACCACCTTCTCGACGGCGCCTTTGGCCAGGGAATTCTTCAGAAGATCCAGGACGGCTACACCAAGATCGCTCACGTCTATGAGCCGGGCGACGAGATCTACCTGTTCGGATTCAGCCGCGGAGCGTACACAGCGCGCAGCCTCGCCGGAATGATCGCAAATTGCGGCCTGCCGACGGGAGCCTTCACCGACGACTGCGTGACGCAAGCCTTCGCCGCCTATCGCAACCCGGCCAATCGCGCCTCCATTCTCGCCGGCCTCAGCGCCTGCGGCCTCGGCCCAGCAACCATCCAAATGGTCGGTGTGTGGGATACGGTCGGCTCGCTTGGAATTCCGGCGATCTTTGGCGCGGTGGACGAGTCGGCCTACGGCTTTCTCGATACCGGTCTGCATCCGGACATTAAGAACGCCTATCACTGCGTGGCGCTCGACGAACACCGTGCGCAGTTTTCGGCGACGCTCTGGACCTCGACCCCAGCGCCCGGCCAGACCATCGAGCAGGTCTGGTTTTCCGGCTGCCACACAGACGTCGGCGGAGGCACTCCGCAAGGCGGGCCAGTCGACGCTGGTACTCGCCTCTGCGACATTACGCTCGGCTGGATGGCCGCAAAGGCGCAAGCTCTGGGCCTCACGATGGATCCGACGGTCGCCGCCACCTTCGCGCCTCTGCCGGCTACAGCCGCTCTCGATGCAATCAACGAGACATGGACGTTGGTCGATGGGCCGCAGCATCTGCGCACCGTTGCCGCCGACGCCGAGATCGCCAACAGCGTAGCCGTCCGTGTGAAGTACGCCCTGAACTACACACCCGGAAACCTGACCCTGGACGACGGCGCTCTGAGCGACAGCTATTCCCAGGTCACGGTGGTGAACGAGAACGCAATCTAAGAACTTGTCAAAAGGACTTTTGCTCTCGATCGGAACCGGTCAAGAGGTTCTGGAGGCTTCGGCCTTGTGTCAGTCGTCCACCGGCGCTGCCGACCCTCGGAGCATGAGCTGTAGCGCTGGCCTCCCGGCCGGCTGTTGTGTGGACCTCCTGGTCCACGCTTGTTTCTTTCTAAGGCTCGATCTCGGAATTCAGGCTTTGGATCAATGATTCCGCAGCCTGTGACGTCGTGCCCTGACACGGCTGGTTGTCGAACTCGGTTGCTTTATCATATGTAGAGCCGCGCAGCGGCGCGAGCTTCGGGTCAAAAAAACAAACGGGGAGAGGCCATTCGGCTCCTCCCCGTTTTGTTGTCCGCAGTCCGGAATAACTACTTCTTTACAGGGGCGATGACGTCCTTGGCGGCCTTGGCCACGCGGAACTTCACCACGGTCTTGGCCTTGATCTTGATGGCGGCGCCGGTCTGGGGGTTGCGGCCGATGCGGGCCTTGCGCTCCGCCTTTACCAAGCGGCCGATGCCGGGAATCACGAATACGCCGTTCTTCTTGGTTTCCTTCACGGCGGTCTCCGCCTGCAGGTCAAGGAAGGCAGCGACTTGCTTGTTGGTCAGTTCGAGCTTCTCGGCCAGAAGCCGAATGAGGGCGGTCTTGGTCAATCCTGTTGCCATTGTGTGTTTCTCCTTTTTGGGCGGACCCTTGGGTGCGCCGGTGTTGCCTGAGTTTCGTTGAGTTTCAATTGCGAGGCACATACCGCATGAAGGGAGTGCCACCCAGGGCAACACTTGCACGAAACCCTTTGTTCATGCGGGCTCAGAGACCCCGTCGTTCGTTACAATGCGACTTTTATCCAGGCAAAGTCAAGGTAAAAACCGTGTTTTTTGCACTTTTCTGAGGATTTTCTGGGGTATTTGCCTATATTTGGCCATTTTTGCTGGTATTTGCCTGTATTGGCCTGGTTATTCGGGGCCGTTACTTCGCTGAGGACAACAGATGCCCCACCCTCGCCGCATCTTTGTTTTTGCGGCTAGGGTGGGGTCGTAATGCCTATTCCAGCCCGAAGAGTACCTTCTTCTTTGGCGCGA
Organism: Occallatibacter sp.; assembly: GCA_049522255.1. Classification (GTDB taxonomy): domain Bacteria; phylum Acidobacteriota; class Terriglobia; order Terriglobales; family Acidobacteriaceae; genus Telmatobacter. The sequence goes on along the minus strand of JBEKOA010000062.1, from coordinate 15,939 downwards.
GACTCGAAAGAATTGGCTTATTCAGCGCGTCGACGACCGGCGCGGCCAGCTTGAAGTGGCGTGCCAGCGTGGCGGCAAAATCAGCCTCCAGCGCTGTCGAAGCGGGCAGCGTAGTCGAAAGCCCCCATTGCCGGCATCGAATCAGATCCATCGCCGGATGCTCGCAGGGAAAGCCCTTGGGCGGGCGGGTCAGCGCGTTGCCCTCGAATTCCGAAAAGGCCTTCCGAATGTCTGCCGTCTGCAAGACCTTGCGGAACTCCAGATAGTTGTCGAGCAGCCAATGGCGAATAGCGGCCAACTGTTCCTTCTCCGGCATCCATGCGCCTGCGGCGATCACGACTTCTTTGGCGCTGACGTGAAAATAGAAGCCCGCGCCGGAGGTTTTCTTGAGGCCATCGAGCATCCACCATGCGGCGACATGCGTCTTGTAAGGCTTCTTGTCAGCGCTGAAGCGCGTGTCGCGATAGATGCGGAAGAGGCACTTCTCAGCGGGCCGCACATAGGCCGGCGCGAAACTCTCCATCGCTTCGGAGACCTTGCGAATGATGGCCAGCATCGGCTCCTTCAGCTCAGCCTCAAAGAGAGCCTTGCGCGGCGTAAACCATTCGCGGTCGTTGTTGCGCGCAAGATTGCGCAGAAAGGCAAGCCCCTCGGGGCGAAGGTGTGCGGCGGGCGCATTGGATGCGGATTTCTTTTTGGAAACCATGGCAAGAGCAGTGTAACGCGGAGACCGCCAAGAGATTTTCATCAAATTCTGACAGGGTGAGCGGTGCAGTCGCGCTGCCCGGGATGCTTGTGCTCGACAATTTTTCGCTCTTATCGAGAGGCACTCGGCGATCCGCCTCATGGAACGTAGAATCTCACCCCGTTTGCCTTTAAGTGGCCGAATTCCGGGTCCGCCGTCACATGGTCCACTCTGCCCACAGTACCTAGCCATCCCTGGACGTTTGCTTCATAGCTCAGAAGCCATTCCTCTCCCCGTAGGTCCTGGACGTTCATTCGCGATTCCCAGCGAGTCATGTCTAGGTTTGGGGCGAATCCTTTAGCGCGAGCATCGCATGCCAAAACTGCGACCACCGAATTCTCTGTAGATCCCAAAACAGCTATCGTCTCCTGGTCTAGCTGGACATGAAACTGCATTGCAGCCCAGAGAGCCCACGCTGCTTCATACTGATGGCCTAGCGGAGTGCTGCTTCTAATTACCGCATTCAGCGCTTCTTGGAGCACCTGTGTGTCAAGCATGAAGGGTGTGTTGGAACGAAGAAACAACAGGGCATTTACCACCTCTCTGATCGATCCTGGCTCTACAACCCCTATATGGCAGAGCAAAGACTGGTAGAGCGGAATGTTGGCTGTGCGCGGTTGGAACTGTTTGAAACGCTGCAATTTGTACTTCGATACATGGTCATTCGGATGCAGAAGCAAGAACCGCGTCATGAGATCGAAATACGCTAGCAGGTCGCCCCTTTCGCCAGCATTGTCCCTTATCTTGAACTTGCGCAGTTCGGATACCCATTCGGGTTCCAAACCCATGGGAGGAACTCGAACCGAGGTTTTTCGTGGATTCAGCCGGAGTTCGAATTGCAACAGCTCCTCTTGTAGAATGGCCAGCGCGTTCTCTGCTGATGCGTAGTCAGGAAATGACAGTTCAAAATCATCGATGAATCGGGAACCCCTTAGGGGGGCTATACGTGAGCGCAAATTCTGTTCCAACGAGGAAAGGATCACTTCCGCAATAACAAGCGATGTATCGGGTCCGATTGGAATTCCAACTGTCTGCCCGTGCTGGGCGCTTTGAATCGCTCGATCCAAGCGGTTGCCCAGGAGACGCAAAGTGTGGTTTGCTTTTGCGATTGGCTTCGTGTGGAGCGCCCACGGAATCGAGTGCGTGTAAATCGAATGGTAAAACTCTTAGATGTCGGCTACTAAGAGGGCTTTTGCTGTGCCACGGTCCTTTGCTTGCCTGTCAACGCGGTTAGCAGGGCTGTAAGAAAGGTGAGACAGAGCCCTTGCCGCATTCGGTCGGTATACAGCACGGCTCATGCTGAGAGCCGAGGTTCCCATGTGTCTTTCCAGAACCGTCCAATCTGAAGCAACGAGGGTCGCGACCTGAAAGAAATTGATGGGGTTCACTAGCGACAATCGCCTGCGAAACCTGGCATTTCCTGCTTTAGCCAAACTGAAATTGCTGAGTTGAGCCGTTGTCGGTCTCTGGAATCCCTGCGGAGCGCCATTCGGAAAAGCGCAGGCCGCAGCGAATGTTGCTGTTGTGAAGCAAGGAGGCAGCTCAGCTGGGAAGTAGCCTTTCGCAAGAATATCTTCCAAAAGAGGCAAACCGTACTCCAATCTTCGTCTTCATTCAATGCTGATCATTGTACGCCGCACTACCAGACTCAGGAATTGCGAAGTTCCGGCAGACAGTCACCGAATCACCTTCAGCGCCCCGCGGAAGAGCCCATCGAAGTCAGCGGCCAGCGCAGCTTCTTTTGCTACCGCCTGCTCGATAGCCTTCTCGGCTGCCGGCCGCTGATAGCCCAGATTCACTAGAGCCGACAAGACATCGTCCACCGCGGCCCCGCGGACCGATGTTTGTGTGGGTGCGACGGCAAAGTCGTCGAGTTTATCTTTGAGTTCGACCACCAGCCGCTCGGCCAGCTTCTTGCCCACGCCGGGAATGCGCGTCAGTTGCGCGTGGTCCTGGCTGCGAATCGCCTGCACCGTCCGCTCCGGCGACAGCCCGCTCAACATCTTCACGGCCAGTTTGGGGCCGACGCCGCTGACGGTGATCAGCCGTTCGAAGAGGCGTTTTTCTTCGCGATCGAGGAAGCCGAAGAGGGCAATCTGGTCTTCACTGACCTGGGTGTGGATGTGCAGCGCTGCCTCGGCGCCCACCCGGCCGCCTCGACGATGGCCTGGCCGGGCTGCTTGTAAATCAGCTTTCCGCGCAAGTGAGCGATCATTTTGCCCTTCGATCTTGTCGCCTTATTGTAGAATCCCCTACCGGCATGGGAATACCAACCCGCCGCCAACGCGTCCAAAGAAGGGTGCCGGGAATGGCTCAGGCGCGCCCTCGCCGGATACAATAGGGGCTGGACACAAGTTTGCGCCGCGGCAGGCTGGCGGACGACTTTAGACTTTGAAGCAGGTGCACGTGAGAGGTATTCTTTGCCGCGGTCTGCGGCTTGAGTTGGTTCGAGGACTGGGAATCGCGCTGGCGATGTCCGCGTTGACAGTGGCAGCCGGGCATGCGCAGTCGGTCAACACAACGACCACGCTGACCGAGCAAGCCGGCCCTTCGGCAACCTGTCCAACGCAGGGTCTCACAGTGGCGTTGACAGACGTCACGGTGACTGTGACCGGTGACGCGGGTGTGCCTGACGGAACCGTCGTCATTATGGATGGAGCCGGGAGTAGCGCGGTTCAACTGGCAAGCGCGGCGCTCGACTCTACCGGCCAGGCAGGTTTTGGTTTCTACTTGTCGGACGGCGATCACTCTTTGAGCGCTGTCTATGCAGGCAATACCACTTTCATTACTTCGACCTCCGCAGCCTCATCCGTAAACATTGCCTCGCAGTGCGACTCTGCGTTTGTGGTGACCACTTCCACTCTGGCGCCGGCCACGCTCACGCCCGGTGAGTCGGGGACGTCCACGGTCACCGTCACGCCCTCCGTAGAGTTTGTCTCCGCATTGAAGACTCCCGGGTTTATTACGCTCTCCTGCTCGGGCCTGCCCGATCAGGCATCCTGCGCCTTCACGCCCGCGAATCTCGAGATCCTGCCTGGTCAGGACGGAGGCGTGACCAGCTCAATGGTGGTTCTGACCTACGCCGCCTCGACGACCTCGATCTCGCCGGCCACGAGACCCGGAACCCGGTCCTCTCCGATCGCATGGGCGTTTCTGCTGCCTGGCATTTTGAGCTTCGGCGGGTTGGCCTGGGGATCGCGCCGGCGGCGCTGGCTCAAACAGCTCTTGCTGGTGGCTCTCGTTGGCCTCGTCACGCTGCTGGGCACAACCGCCTGCAATCCGCGCTACAAGTATGAGAATCATGGCCCGCTTCCCAACCCTGCGACTCCGGCCGGCACCTACACTGTGAAGGTTACTGGCCAGTTCAGCAACGGAGTTACCGCCGATACGAATAGCACCAGCCTCGTCGTTACAGTGAAATAGGCTCCGGCTCGATCGCGATCGATGGACCGCTCACCGCTCTGCGCCGGTGAGCGAAGAAGCGCCGCCCCAATCTGCAACCGCCCCGAGATGATAGAACGGTGTTGCGGCGAAAGAGCGAACCGGGGACGACTATGGCGCATAGAAGAGTCCAATTTCAATTGGGAGTTGTGCTGGCGTTTGCGCTGGCTCGCGGGTTTGTTGCTGCTGCTCAGACGGCGGATCAGGCTTGGCTGCCACAACACCATGGTTATCTTAGGACCGAGATTCCGTACGCAGTGCGTGCACTTGGTCCAGGCCTCCTCGAACGATCGGCTGCCCAAGAGCTGTTTCGCGGAATCGAGGATCTGACGGCCGCGTCGTCCTATTTAGGCGACAGCAATCTAAATGGCCAAACCATTGTGGGCACCGCGAGAGAAGTGCGTACGGCCTTCCCCAAATTGGAAATCCCCAATGATCTAGGTCCAGATGAGTATTGGTTCAAACAAACACAATACAAAGGCCGTGCACTGCTTGTCGTTGCTGGAGGTGATGAGCGGGGAGCAATCTACGGCGTCTTCTCATTGCTGCGGAGTGTGTACCTCAGTGAGACTCTCCTATACGCGGGTCACCGCGAGCGGCCCGCGATGCCCATCCGCTGGGTCGACGAGTGGGACAATCCCGACGGCATTGTCGAACGCGGCTACGCCGGCCGGTCAATATTTTTCGAGGGCGGCAACGTCCGCAATGATCTCGCGCCGGTCTCCGAATACGCCCGCCTGCTGGCATCGGTCGGCATCAACGGCGTCAATGTCAACAACGTGAATGCCGCGCCGCAACTGCTCGACGCCGATCACATCAGGCAACTTGCCCGCATCGCCGACGCCATGCGTCCCTGGGGCGTGCGGCTTGCCCTCAGCGTTGACGTTGCCAGCCCGCAAAAGATCGGCGGCCTTGCGACCTACGATCTGCTCGATCCGTCCGTCCGCGCCTGGTGGACAGCCAAGGCCAACGAGATCTTCGCGCTCATCCCCGACTTCGCCGGTTTCACCGTCAAGGCCGATTCAGAGGGCCAGCCCGGCCCCGCCAGCTACGGCCGCACGCCCGCCGATGCAGCTAACACCCTTGCCGCCGCGCTTGAACCTCATGGCGGAGTCGTGCTTTATCGCGCCTTCGTCTACAACCACCACCTCGACTGGCGCGACCCGAAAGCCGACCGCGCTCGCGCCGCATACGATATCTTCCATCCCCTCGACGGCAAATTCGCCGCCAACGTCGTCGTTCAGATCAAGGAAGGCCCTATCGATTTCCAGGCCGAGGAGCCGGTTTCGCCTCTCTTTGCCGGTCTCGAGAAAACCAATGCGGCCATGGAGCTACAGATCACGCAGGAGTACACCGGCCAGCAGCGTCACCTGGTTTACCTCGCCCCGATGTGGAAAGAGGTCCTTGACTTTGATCTACGCGCTGAGGGCCGCTCCACTCCCGTCAAGGAGATCATCGCCGGCAGTTCATTCAAACGCACGCTCGGCGGCATGGTTGGTGTCGCCAGTGTAGGCCGCGACGGATGGCTCGGCTCACCGCTGGCGCTGGCTAACCTCTACGCCTTTGGCCGGCTTGCCTGGGACCCCAATCTTTCGCCGGAAACAATCGCCACTGAGTGGACCCGGCAGACAGTCAGCACCGATCCCGAAGTCGTCGGCACCGTCGTCAAGATGCTGATGCAATCGTGGCCCGCCTATGTGAACTACACCGGCCCTCTCGGCATGCAGACGCTCACCGACATCACCGGCAGCCACTACGGCCCCAACATCGAGGCCAGCGAAAACAACGGCTGGGGCCAGTGGCATCGCGCCGATCACTTAGGCGTCGGCATGGACCGGACTGTCGCGACAGGAACCGGCTTTGTCGGCCAATATCCGCCCGACGTGGCAAGAATCTACGAAAGCCTCGCCACCACGCCGGACGATCTCCTCACCTTCTTCCATCATGTGCCCTACACCTACAAGCTGCACGACGGCAAGACCGTGATCCAATACATCTACGACAGCCACTACGAAGGCGCTGAACAGGCCGCAGAACTTGGGCGCGAGTGGGCCACTCTGGAAGGCAAGATCGATCAAAAACTCTACCAAGACATGCATGGCCGCCTTGTCTATCAGGCCGGCCACGCTGTCGTTTGGCGCGACGCCATCGTGCAGTACTTTCTAAAGCTCAGCGGAATCCCCGATGAAATGGGCCGCGCCGGCCACTATCCCGGCCGCCTCGAAGCCGAAGATGCCAAACTCACCGGCTACAAAATCATCGATGTGACTCCGTGGGAGGACGCCTCGGGCGGCAAAGCCGTCGCCTGCGCGGAGAAGAGTTGCACAGCCGAATGGACATGGCACGGCCCCGCAGGCCGCTTTAACATCGCCGTCCAGTACTTCGATCTGCAAGGCGGAGTCGCCAAATTCACGCTCGACATCAACGGCCACCCCGCCGCCACATGGACCGCCGACGCAACGCTACCGTCACGCCGACCCAACGGCGATAACTCCACACGCTATACCGTCCACAACTTAGACCTGAAGCACGGCGACTTGTTGCGCATCGAAGGCACTCCCGACTGTCCCGACCAGGCCGCGCTTGATTACATTGAAGTCACGCCCGTACCGCCGCAATCTTAGCTCCTTAAATCGGCATCTATGCAACACGCAGAAAGAGAGTCTGCAGGGGCTAAAGCCCACCCTTTTTGGAGCAACGCACGGCACGACTGAAGTCATGCCCTGACGCTTCTGGGCTTGGGATCGAGTTTTTTCGCAGCCTGTGAAGTCGCGCCCAGTTACAAAACCCGCTGGTTGTGGTTCGTGGCCGCCCACCCTTTCGCAAAGTGCGCGAAAGGATGGGACACCCTCAGTGGTTGGGCTGATCAAGGATGCGCCACCCGCGGAATTCGCCGAGCACTATAATGATTGCGGGGTGAACCATGGGTCCCGTATTTGTACTATTCGGTTGGATGATCGTTGCAACAATCCTCTCCGTGATAGGCGGTCTTATTCTCGCGGGACTGGTCAGCATCATTTTGCGTGGGGTAGAATCCGGACGAATTAGGGCTATTCTGATAGCGGGCTTCCTGCCTGCGGCTGCATTTGCCTATCTCTTCGGATGTCTTTTGGTGTTTTCGATTTGGTCATCAGCCAGAGGGCGAGATTGGGGCTGGGGCGACACTTGGGACACGCCAATTCTCGGCGATTATCACTTAATGATGATCGACGTTACTGAACAGGGGACGGTCTACAATCGCACCGATTCTAGAGCCTATCGAGAAGGGTCCGTATCCTCAGCCCCCGGGGATCGGGGTGTTATCTTCGGGGTTCGTCGCTTGGAAGTGCGCCCACCGTATCTGATCGGGGCCGCCTCCCCCGAGGCTTTCATGGAATATCCCGTCAAGTCTCCGGAGACACTCTTCTTTATCCTAGATACACGAAGCGGGCAGCGGAAAGACGAGCCGTCGCTTACCGAACTTGAGACCGCTGCGCAACAACTGGGCAAGCCTCTCAAGCTACAGTCTGTTAACTCCGTTTACGGCGCATATCGGTATGGTTGGATTGATCTGATTCCGCTAGTAGCGTTTGCTATCCCCCCGTTTGCCGCCCTGATCTGGCTGGTACGAGAATTGCTCAAACTCAGGGCAAAGCGTCCTAGGTTGGCATCTAGTTCTTAGCCAGATCTCGGGAATCCCAGATCTCGGGAATCCCAGACCTCGGGTTCGAGCCCTGGGATTCCACGAAAGATCGCGTTAACCTATCCCAACGACGGCAAACCGGCCAGCGCCATCGCGATCTCCTCCGCCGGATACTCGTAGTTTTCGAGCTTGCCGGCTTGATACGCGATATACGACGCCATGTCAAAGTGCCCATGCCCGCTGAGGTTGAAGAGAATTGTCTTCTGCTTGCCTTCTGCCTTGGCTTGCAGAGCCTCAGCGACGGCTGCGGCTACGGCGTGGTTGGACTCCGGAGCGGGGATGATTCCTTCCGAGCGTGCAAACTGAATTCCCGCGGCAAAGGCGTCCAGTTGTTGCACCGTCGTTGCTTCGGCCAATCCGAGATCGAGGACGTGCGAAACCAGCGGCGCCATGCCGTGATAGCGCAGGCCGCCGGCGTGAATGCCCGGAGGGACAAAGGTGCTGCCCAGAGTGTGCATCTTGACCAGTGGCGTCAGGTGGCCTGTATCGCCGAAGTCATAAACGAATCTTCCCTTGGTCATGCTGGGGCATGCCGCCGGCTCGACTGCAACCACGCGCGCCTTGCTTTGGCCTTTGAGTTTTCGGCCTATGTAGGGCATCGCCAGGCCGGCGAAGTTCGATCCGCCGCCCGCGCAGGCGATCACCACATCGGGATCGTCGCCGGCCATCTCCATCTGCTCGATCGCTTCCAGGCCAATCACCGTCTGGTGCAGCAGCACATGATTGAGCACGCTGCCCAGCGCGTACTTGGTGTTCGGATCCTTCGCGGCGACTTCCACGGCCTCTGAGATTGCAATGCCCAGTGACCCATTCGAATCCGGATGCACCGCAAGAATCGCCCGGCCCGACTCTGTCTCGATGCTTGGGCTGGCAGTCACCGAGGCTCCGAAAGCCTCCATCAGCGCGCGGCGATAAGGCTTCTGGTCATAACTCACACGCACCATGTAGACCTTGCAATCCAAGCCAAAGAACGCGCAGGCCATCGACAGAGCCGAGCCCCACTGGCCCGCGCCGGTCTCGGTCGAGAGGTGCTTGGTGCCGTCCTGTTTGTTGTAATAAGCCTGCGGCAGCGCGGTGTTCAGCTTGTGCGAACCGGCCGGGCTCCCACCCTCATATTTGTAGTAGATATGCGCGGGCGTATCGAGCGCCTTCTCCAGGCGGCGCGCGCGGAACAGCGGCGCGGGACGCCACTGCGCATAAAGCTGGCGCACTTCGCCGGGGATCTCAATCTCCCGCTCCTGGCTCACCTCTTGCAAAATCAGGCTCATCGGAAAAAGCGGCGCCAGATCGTCGGGCCCCAGCGGCTGGAGCGTTCCGGGATGCAGCGGCGGCGCCATCGGCTTGGGTAAGTCGGCGGCGATGTTGTACCAGGCAAGGGGAATCCTATTGGGCGGCAGGTTGTACTGAATTGTGTCCATGCGCAACATTCTAGCAGTGGGGACGAAGAGCTTGCTTTTACTGTTTTTTGGGGTGTGGTTCCCTGGCCCTACCGCTGGCTGGCTTCCCCCGCCAGGACACGGCGATTGAACTCTTCCGACTTTCCGCGTGGCACCGACAGCGACTTCCATCCGCTGTGATTCATATGCTTGGCCAGGAAAACAATCTGCCCGCAATGGTAGGAGCAATGCCCAACCTGGCGATTGATGGCCTGCATTACGGAGTGCGCCTCTCCGCGAATGGTTACTGTCCGTTTCAGGTCCGCTTCGGAGAGTGGCTCAATCGCACTAAAGAGGCAGTTCCATCCCTCTTCCCAAAGTGCCAGCAACGCCTCGCGAGTGGCCGGAGGATCGACAAACTCGAGATCCCTTTGGCGGTCAGGCTTCTCGCCATCGGTGGTCAGGAAACCGGTCCATCGCGATTTCATATTGCCGGCCATATGCTTCACGATGAGAGCGATCGAGTTTGATTCTTCGTCCAGGACCGCGACCAATTGTTCGTCAGTCACCTGTGCCATCGCTCTGTCGGCCAGGCTCTTGCCGTAGCGGAAGACCGCCAGCGAGTCCTTGAGATAGGAGTGGGTGAATTCCAGCGCCATGCGGACATTTTCGCATTCTGGCTGAAAAACGCAAGAGGGAGGCTTATTCAGCTTTCACAATCTGCGCTGCGCGGTTGTAGGAGCCGAGGTTGAAGGCATTCAGATAACCCAGGTCAATCAGCTTCTTTTTGGCCTCCGCACTTCGGCCGCCTGCCTGGCAATGCAGCAGGAGTACCTGGTTCTTATCCTTTACCCTGCGAGGCAGAGTCGATTCAATCTCGCCGAGTGGCAGATTGATCGCGCCCGGCAGATGGCCAGAGTTGAATTCAGGCACCGTCCGCACGTCAATGATGAGAGCGCCTTTTTTCAGATGAGCCGCGGCCTCTGCGGGTGAGATGAGGCCTGAGCGCCTGAGCAGGAAGGCGGAGGCCACCATCACGGCCAGAATGAGAATCGTAATCCAGTTCATGGTTTCCAGGTTATCGCGTCAGGCCGGTCTCGGAGCTTTCGGCTTTAGCCACTTCTACCAGCACCGAGTAAAACGTGGCTGCTGCGCCAAGGTCGGTGAGCCGCTCGCTGGTCAGCGCGTTCGCATTCGCGCCGTCCGCACTCATCTTGGCCCAGTCCATGTGCGAGGCCACGACTCCGGCAGGAACGCTGCCATTGACCAATGCGATCAAATTCAGGATTCCGCGATCGTTCCAAACTCGCACCGGATCGCCGTCGGCAATGCCTCGTGCCTGCGCGTCTGTTGAATGCATCTCAAGCCGCTGGCTGGTGCGCGCCTCCATCCTGCGGTGACCATCCAGATTCGCGAAGGTCGAATTCATATAGTTGTCGGCCTTGCGGCTCAGAAACTCCAGCGGAAAGCGCTTCGCAGCTTCGCCCCAGCGAGATTCTGTCGGAGGGATGAATTCCGGCAGGGGATCAAGTCCCTCGGCGGCCAGCGTCTCTGAGTAAAACTCGATCTTGCCCGACGGCGTCGGCAGCGACCCGGCGGTGTACGGCTGAAAGGGCTCTTCCTCTGGACTCCGGTGGAAGCCAAGCGGAATGTGCCCCCGCAGCTTCAGTTCTTCCAGAGTAATGTGCTCCATGCCGGGGTTCGTCGAGTGGCCGTCTTCTCCGATCGCTAACGCCTGCCGGATCATTTCTTCCGGCTTGTCGCGGAAACACTCCTCACTGAAACCCATTCGCTGCGCCAATTGGCTGAAGAGCCACACATTCGAGCGCGCCTCACCTGGCGGCTCGATGGCCTGATTCGATAGCTGGACAAAGTAGTGCCCGTAGGCGCCCTGAATGTCGGTGTGCTCAAGGAATGTCGTGGCGGGCAAGATGTAGTCCGCATAATCCGTCGTGTCGGTAAAGAACAGCTCATGAACCACGGTGAAAAGATCCGCCCGCACCATTCCACGCCGAACAGAGTTTTGGTTCGGAGCCACTGCCGCAGGGTTCGAGTTGTAGACAAAGAGCGCATGAACCGCTGAGCTCGATCCCTGATCTCTGATCCCCGACCCCTCTTCTGCGAGCGCCTCGCCGAGGGTCGACATGTTGACCGTCCGCGCCAGCCGCCCAAGCGGCGAAGCCAGCGCCAGATTGGGGCGTTCCAACGCTTTCTTGTCCCAGGCAAATGCGCCGGAGGTCGAAAGCTGCCCGCCCCCGCCGCGATGCTTCCACGCGCCGGTCAGCGCCGGCAGCATGGCGATGGCCCGCGCCGCCGTCCCGCCATTCTCGCTGCGCTGCACGCCGTAATTCATACGCAGCGCCGCTGGCTTTGTCGTCGCGTATTCGCGCGCAAGCTGCTCGATTTCTATAGCCGTCATCCCTGTCCATGCGGATACACGCTCCGGTGTATACTCGCGCGCCCGCTCGGCCAATTGTGCAAAGCCATGCGTCATCTCGGCAATATAGGCGCGGTCTTCGAGGCCCTCGTTCAAGATCACGTGCATCAGGCCCAGCGCCAGCGCCGCGTCGGTGCCGGGCCGAATCGCAATGTGCCAATCGGCCAGGGCAGCCGTGCGCGTTTTGTACGGATCGATGACGATCAAGCGCGCACCGTTGCGCCGCGCCTGCTCGATCATCGGCCACAGGTGCACGTTGTTGCCGTGAATGTTCGCGCCCCAGGCCAGTACCAGCTTCGCCAGCCGGAAATCTTCTGTCGGCGTGCCAAGCTTCTTGCCGTAAACGAGATTCCAGCCAACGCCTCCGGCCTCGGCGCAAATGGTCCGGTCCAGTTGGCACGCGCCCAGGCGGTGAAAGAAACGGCGGTCCATCGACCCGTAGCCCAGTACGCCGATCGTCCCCGCGTAGCTGTAAGGCAAGATCGACTCCGGCCCGTACGCGTCGCTGATTTGTTGGAGCCGGTGCGCTATGCCGTCCAGCGCCTCATCCCATCCGATACGCTCGAAGGCCTCATACTCGAAGCCGCGCCTCAGCGGGCCTTTTGCAACTCCTGACTTACGCTTCAGCGGATAAAGGATTCTGTCGGGCGCATAGACGCGATCCAGGTACTTTGCCACTTTTCCGCAGAGAAAGCCCTGCGTAACCGGTTGCGAAGGGTCGCCCTGCACCTTCACGGCGCGGCCTTCTTCGTTCACCGTGACTAAAACAGCGCAGGTGTCCGGGCAGTCATGCGAACAGACTGTGTGAACGATACGAAAAGGAGCGGTTGCGCCAGCCGCGGACATGCTGCCATTTTAGGGCAAAACGAAGTGCAATGCGGCAAGTGTGAAACACACGTCAGCTATCGAGATAATCACCTGCAAGGTTTTGAAAATATAAATAGGGGGTACCTTTCGCCGTTTCGCGAACTGCCCTCAACAAGAGGAGAGCCCGATCTCAGCGTAGCAGGATGCCGGAAATGATCTGCAAAATGCTTGGGGACAGAGTTGATGGTTGGACGCCCCCTATGCGAACGGACGGACGGAACCAAAACATCCTTTTATTCGTAAGTGAAAGCGGTGCAAATGCTGATGGTCTCCGTGGAGGAACTCTGAGAGGGTCTTAAGTTTGTGTAGCGTCAGCAAGGAGGCGCAATGAGCATCCGCTCTTTATTCAGCGGTATTCAGGCGGTTGTCTGGTCGGGAAGTCTGGGCTTCCTCATCATCATCTTTGGTTCGGGCGTTTGGGCAGCCTTGGTTGCAGCCAACCTCAACAGCACCCCGAAGATCCCATGGGCAGTCCCCGCCATGGCTATCATTTTGTGGTTGATTTGGCAATACCTGGGAGGCAGGGCTGGCCGCGCCAAACCTCGCAGTCTCGTCGCCTCTGTCTACGCGCTGACCGGGTTCCAACCTCGGCCTTCATCTGGGCGGTGTTGGCGGGCACATCTTCGGTTGTGGCCTTTGCCGGCATCTGGATCGTGATATCTCAGCTCGTCAAGATGCCGGGAAACGCCCTTCCCGATCTATCCCGGTATCCATTATTCACCGTCGTGCTCATGGTTCTTATGGCATCATTAGCCGCTCCTCTCATTGAGGAGCCAGCCTTTCGAGGCTATTGCCAGGTCATTCTAGAACGCAGGTTCAGCGGTGCAACGGCAATCCTGATCTCATCCACCCTGTTTGCGCTTGCGCACGCTCCAACGCAAGGCTTTCTGTGGCCCAAGCTACTTTTCTATTTCCTTGTGGGTATCGTGTTTGGTGTTACCGCTTACCTTACGAACTCCATCCTACCGGCGATCCCGGGACACGTAATCGGCCTCTTGATTTTCTTTACACTGGTATGGCCGCACGATGCCGCACGGCACTTGATCTGGGATGGCGGCCCCAACATCTGGTTTTCGATCCATGTAGCGCAGGCAATCCTGTTTGGGATGCTCGCGATTGGTGCGTTCCGTCAGCTTGCGAAGGTGTGCAGTCCTAGAGTGAACTTCAGGGCAAAAGCGGCCTAGCAACTCCACGAGTCCGATACCCTGAAGCCACAAGAACCCGAGTACCACCGGCGAGCACGTTCTGTCCTGTACACTGGTGTCGCCATGAGTTGCCTCTTTTGCATGATCGTTGACGGAAGCATCCCCTCGACAACCCTTTACCAGGACGAGTTCTGCTATGCCTTCGCGGACATCAACCCGCAGGCGCCGGTCCACATCCTCATCGTGCCGCGCGAACACATCGTCTCGATGGCCGAGGCCGGCCGGAACGACAGCCCGCTGCTCGGCCACCTGATGTGGGTCGCCGCCCGCATCGCCCGCGCCAATAACCTCGACAAGGGCTATCGCGTGGCGATCAACACCGGCTCCGACGGCGGCCAGACCGTGGATCATCTCCACGTCCACCTGCTCGGCGGCCGCTCGATGACCTGGCCCCCAGGATAGATTTACCGCTCAGGCAAACCAGGGGTCCCAGGCGACAGGTCTTCGTCGCTGGGGTGAAAAACGAGGGCGCTCCCGCAATGGAAGCGCCCTCTTTGTATTGCACTCTCGATTGCCGCTACATGATTGGCTGCGGCGTATTGTCTTCTTCCTCTTCCACGCCATAGCGGCGTAGCAGATTGGGGAGCGTCTGCGAAAAAGCCGATCGCGGCATCACCGCGTCGCAACCGGCCTCGATGGCCTTGGCCTTCAGCTCACCTTGCAAGTGGTTGAGGAAGCCGACGATCGACGTCGCTTTCTTCAGCTTGGTCTTCAGTTTGGGGATGAGCGTCATAGGTTTGGCGTTGAGGTTGTTCAGGTCAAAGACCACCAGCTTGGGCCGTTCGGCCTCAGGCAGATCGGTCAGGCGCGCCACCGACTCTTTGTCGCCCTTGATAAACTCCACCTTTACGCCCAGCTTTCGCGCCGTTTCCTGGATCTTGGCCAGGAAGAACAGATCCTCGATGAAGCAGAAAATACGTGTGGGCGCGTCTGCCCGCACGGCGACCGGGGGCTGCGGCTCATAGGCTTCCTGATAGAGGCCGTTATGGCCATTGGTTGTGATCTGGATCGTCGAAGCCGGGCCGTCGGCTACATTGCCGTTGACGATGCGGTAGCTGTGGTCCATGGGACCAACAAACTCCCTGGGCCCCTTTTGCCGCGCGCCGCCCTTCCGCTTGCCCTGCTGAGGGCCTGAAACGCTGTTGCCGGGCTGCGCCGCTGACGCCGAGCCCTTCTGGAAGAACTTTTTCTTCTTCCGTTCCTGATTCTGGTGTCCGCCCTGGCGCCCGCCCTGATTTGCAACCTGGCGCGCTGGAGCGGCCTTCTGCTGGACAGGCTGCTGCGGAGGAGGCGGCGGCGGAGCTTGCGGCTGGGCTTGGGGTTGTTGCGCTGGGGCAGCCGCTGCCTGGCTGCTCTTGTTCTTGCGGCGGCGCCGGCGGCGGCGATGCCCTTGCGGCTGTCCCTGGCCATTGGCCGGACTCGGCCCCACTTCAGATTGGGGCTGCGTTAATTCTGTCGTCATGCTTGAGCTTCCTGGTGCATTGCGATTTGGTGGATTGTGATTTGTTGCACAGCTTTCGTGGTCCGGTCATTTCCTGGCAGGTGCCGACCTTCCCTCGCCCTCCGCCGCCCGACTTCGAATGGGGAACTCAACGATGAGCGGTGAAAATCGCCACAGATTACCTTCGAAACATCCCCGCAGCCAGACTCTGCGCCCGATCGACTGCACTTCCCACGGGTTTTGAGCCTGTTCACAGATTTCAACCGCTTCCGGTCTTCCCCCGAAATACCGTCGCATCCATTTGGCGGCGCCGGCCTAGCCTTTGCGGCACACCATGACCTCTGTGAAAATGCCGTTGCCACAGCGCACACTGGAGACAGAGAAACTAACTCCATCCGGTTGTCAGGATCGTCGCGGTGCGGCCGGCTCTTTACTCAGGTGATGCCCTTCCTATTGGAATCCTCGCTCCCTGCAATCTGGGGTGGAATCAACTCTCCTGCGAAGGTTCCTTGCTCTGCGGCGAGCTTGCTCTGCCCTTTCGGGTGGCACGCGTCAGCCGTTTGATAGGCAAGTCTGATACTACAGCGAACTGAAGCGGCTGGCAAGTGACCCTTGTTGCTCCCGCAGGGCAATCGCATTTGAAATTGGCCTGAACCAGGATCGCTACGGATCACGGTTGCTACTTACGTGCGGGGTTGTCGGGCATGAAGTTGTTTCCAGGGGGACTTCATGCCGAGCAAAGAAA
>JBEKOA010000061.1:0-32663 GCA_049522255.1 Occallatibacter sp. | reverse complement strand
ATCACGCGGCCAACTTTTCTATCGGTTGGCTCAACAAGCAGTGCAGGTAGGCCCCGTCCCATTTGCAACATTGGTCAAACCACAATCTGTTGTATCTGGTGGCGTCAAGTAAATACCCCTATAAATCAGAATCGCGACGGGGTGCTCTTCTCGAAACTACAGGGCTAAATCGCGTCGGCGTGCAGGACATCGGCAGCGGCGCACGGGAACGGGGCATGGGCGCCATTGGAACCGTTGAACCACGCCACTGCTGCGCCGGCCAGAGGAGCATTATCCAGGAGCCTGGAAACGCGCAATTGCATACTCAGCCCCTCCAACTCCTTGATTGCCGCGGGTAAAAACAGATGCGGAGAGCGCGAAATGCCTCCGCCGAGCACCACTACCTTCGGGCCAAACTGGGCGAGATTCATGCGTAGCGCCAGGCCCAGATGGCGGCCGAAATCGGCAAACACCGCGGCCGCATCCACATCGTTCGCAGCTTCGGCGGCGATCTTGCCCACATCGGGCAACGCACCGGTGCGCAATTTGTAGCTGCGCTGGATGGCCCTTGTCGAGACGAAATCCTCGACAATGCCACCTTCAAAGGGGAGATTCCATATTTCTCCTCCAGGAGGAACCCCCGGTCCTTCGGTCACCACACGGCCATCGACGGCAAATGCTGACCCAATCCCGGTCCCCAGAGTGATGCCGACGGCGCGCTCGATGCCACGAGCCTCCCCGGCGCCGATCTCGCCCAGCAGGAAGGCGGCTGAATCGAGCAGAAAGCGCACTTGGGCTGGCTGCCAGCCGAAGCGCCTGGCGAGGCATCCGCGCAGATCGATGCCATAGAGGTAGGGCAGCTTGTGGCGCATCTGACTGATGCCGGCCGCGAAGTCAAAGGGACCGGGCACGGCCAATTCGGCACCGCTCACATCGCTCCAGCCGGTCGATGCCTTAATTCCAAGAAAATAAAGGAGATCTACAAAGGCTTCACTGCTCTGTTCAGCGGGGTGCGGAGCACTCACGACCGGGCCGAGGCTGTAAGTTCCACTGCGGCAAACCGCGGCTGAGACATGGCTGCCCCCAACATCGTAGACCAGGACGAAGCTCTCCAAATCGGTAGCCATGAGGCCCTCTCAACTGGCGTTATTACTGGTAGGATACACCCGCACTGCATCCACGGATTCTGTTCCGATCAGACGGCGCAGCGACCCGAAAGGCCAGGCGGTTTGGATTTAGTGAATTACGACCGGCGTGCGGTGTTTGCAGCCGCAGGAGCGGCGCAGCACAATCTCGACAGGCAAGACGATCCGATTTCCCGTCTGTGGCAGCTCACCGCGCGCGATGCGATCGAAGAGCAAATTGGTCGCCACCCGGCCCATCTCCTGCGTAGGCTGGCGAACCACGGTCAATGGCGGCGAGGTCAAATCCGCAAGCTCGAAGTCGTCGAATCCCGCAAAGGCAACATCATTGGGAATCTTTGCACCCAGGTTAAGAAGCGCGCCCAGAACATAACGCGTCGCCAGCGTATTCGATGTAAAAAAGGCGGTTGACGAATTGGCTCCATGCAGCCTGTCTTCGACGGCTCGCAGGGTGTCTTGCTGGGAGTCGCAGCCGAAGAATGCATCCACTTCAAGTCCCGCATCCCGCATCGCACGGCGGTAGCCGAGAAACCGGGCGTTGATGGTAAACAGGTTGCGGCTGAGTCCCATAAAGCTGATACGTTTGTGGCCATGCTCGATCAGATGCTCGACAATCCGCCGCGCGCCCGCGGTGTTTTCGACCAGCACGACATCGAATGCAGGGTCGACGACAGGACGATCGAAGACCACAACCGGAGTCTTGCCAAACAAGGTCCTGGTAAGCCGCGAACGGCGGAATTTGGCTGGGATCACCACCATCCCGTCCACATGCCAGCGCAGCATCTGCTCCGCCTCGACGTATTCGACATCCGGATCTTCGTTTGAAGTCGTAATGATGACGGAGTAGCCATGTTCCTTGGCAACGGTTGTAACCGCGTGAGCGCAATTGGCAAAGAACGGATCGTAGAGGTAGGGAAGGATGAGACCGATGCTTCTGCTGCGATGACCGCGAAAGGCGCGCGCCAGCTCATTGGGGCGGTATTGCAACTGGTCGATCGCGGTTTGCACGCGCCGCGCCGTCTCTTCAGCTACGTGAACCGTTCCGTTGAGTACACGCGAAACAGTCATCGTGCCGACGCCGGCCAGGCGCGCGACGTCGCTCATAGTGGGTTTTCGCAACACGGGTCGGGCTCCAATTTTTTGCTTCGCCCAACCGGCAGATTGATTTCTCGGAGAGTCCGGCATTTTGATCGCTTCAGGAACACCCATTTCGCGCCAGCCAGAGAGTGCACTGTGGGATGTGGGCTGATTGTTCGCCTAATGGTACTACCTTGAAGCTCATTTAAGAAACAGCAATCTTACAGCGGCTAAAGGGTTGGAAGACCGGCGCGATGGCCCTCGATTCAGTAGGCCGCGATTCCGGTGATCTTCTGGCCGATGATCAGGGTGTGGATGTCATGCGTTCCCTCGTAGGTAATCACCGATTCCAGGTTCATCATGTGACGCATGATGGGATAGTCCTCGGTGATGCCGTTGGCCCCCAGAATGTCGCGCGACCTGCGGGCGCATTCCAGTGCCATCCAGACGTTGTTGCGCTTGGCCAGGGAGATGTGTTCGTGGCCCACGGTTCCCAGGTCTTTCATCCGGCCAACGTGGAACGAAAGCAACTGGGCCTTGGAGATTTCGTTGGCCATCCAGACCAGTTTTTCCTGAACGATCTGATGGCTGGCGATGGGCTCCCCGTGAAACTGCTTACGGAATTTGGCGTACTGGAGGGCAGTCGAGTAGCAGTCCATGGCCGCCCCGATAGCTCCCCAACTGATGCCATAGCGAGCCTGATTGAGGCACATCAGCGCGCTCTTCAGGCCAGTGGCTCCGGGCATCAGGTTGGCCGCGGGAACGTGGACCTCTTGCAATGAAAGGCCGCTGGTGACCGAGGCGCGCAGGCTCCACTTGCCGTGGATTTCGTGAGCGGTAAAGCCGGGACGATTTGTCTCGACCAGAAAACCGCGGACGCCGTCGTCTTCATCGGGGACTCTGGCCCAGATGATGGCCACATCGGCGAGGTTGCCGGAGGTGATCCAGAGTTTCTCGCCGTTGAGGATGTACTCGTCGCCCACCTTGCGGGCAGTGGTGGTCATGGCTCCGGGATTGGAGCCTGCGCCGGGCTCGGTGAGGCCGAAGCAGCCCAGCTTTTCGCCTCTGGCCATGGCCGGCAGCCATGTAGTTTTTTGCTCGTCGGAGCCAAAGGTGTAGATCGGGTACATCACCAGCCCCGACTGCACGCTGACAAAGCTGCGAAAGCCGGAGTCGCCGCGTTCGAGCTCCTGCATGACCAGGCCGTATTCGACATTGGACATGCCGGCGCAGCCATAGCCCTCGAGATTGGCTCCGAAAAAGCCCAGCTCGCCCATGATCGGGATCAACTCGCGCGGAAAGCGCTCAGTGCGGAAGCACTCCTCGATAATGGGGACGAGGTTGTCTTCGACGAAGTCGCGGGCCGTCTTGCGGACGAGCAATTCGTCCTGACTGAAACTGGAGTCGAGGTGGAGAAAGTCGAATCCTTGAAATTTGAAGCCCATGGTTGCCTGCCTTGCAGCCGAAAATGAGAACAGGCAAGGCTAGCACATTGGAAAAGTGGGTGAATAGAGCATGGAAGTAAATAATTCAATGCCGCCTCGACGAAGAGCGCTCATCAGGCCACCCCTGGATCGCCGCGAGCGCTCCACCCTACTCCCTGCCTCTGACAGAGAACCACCAAACCGCGGCCGCAATTCCGGCGGCGACGGTCAGATCCCAGACACACAACCGCCCAAATCTGTAGTCCGGCAGAAAACGCCACACTCCGAATCGATCAATTACAAATTCCTCAAAGCTCCACCACAGATTGAAAGCCGCCAGACCAAGAATCACTCGTACCGTCCATGGAAGTTCTGCAAAGGCCACGCGTTTCATTTTGATACCTCATTTGCCGAGATGATTTGTTTCCAAAAAGTCTTCAAGTTCTGCGCTGAGTATCGGCTTGGCACGATCCGGTCCGGTCATGCGCAATTCCAGCGTGTGAGGCGTGATGCGTTCGACTTGAAGCACAAGCCATGGACAACATTGGCGCTCCAGCCCGATCCACTCCGACAGCTCCTGAAGTGTGAGACGGGCCTCGCTCAGCCGGACCGAGTATCCTTGTGCGATGGCACTGGACGAAAGACGTGCAGCGCAAATGCGCGCCCGCAGCTGCTGATGGCGGAGCCGGCCCTCCGCCGAAATTGCAGATCTATTACAATCGAGTCTCGAATTAGCCAAATCCTGGGCAACAAGCGATTCATCCATGTTCCAAGGCTAGAACTTGAAGTTGACTTCAAGTCAAGCCAAATTCGGAATAGGCCTCAAAAAGATGTGAAAGGATAGTTCCTCATGACTATCGGCGAGTTGTCGGCGAAGAGCGGAGTGCCTGCTTCCACGTTGCGCTACTGGGAACGGATCAAGGTTCTTCCAAGGCCGATGCGAGCCAGTGGCCGGCGACGATACCAGCCGGAGGCAGCCAACATGGTTGCGGTACTGCGGTTGGCAAAGGCCTGTGGATTCACGTTGGTCGAGATGCGCCGGCTGGTGAATGGGTTCCGCCCGGAGACGCCAGCCTCGGAGCGTTGGCGAGCCTCCATAAGGGAGCGCCAGAAAACACTGGAACGGCAGATTGCCCAACTCGAGGCCATACGGCAACTGCTGAACAGCGTTCAACGGTGTCAATGCCTGGATTGGGTCGAATGCGGTCGCATTGCGTCAACTCTGCTGACTTGGGAGCGGTCGAGTGCGAGTCGCGCCTAAGTGGCCACATTGAGCCGCGACCATCCCTACGCCAGGAATTCCCGCACAAACGGGTTCGTGCTTTTGACCAGTTCGTGCAGTGAGCCATCGAAGATCAGGCGGCCTTCTTCCAGCATCAGGAAAGTTGTGCCGGGGTCGGTCTGGCCTTTGGGCAACAGAACCATGCGGCCAACGCTTTGGTCGAAGTGGTGGTTGCAGAGGATCAGTGCGTCCTGAATGCGATGGGTGACCAAGAGCGATGGCGTGTGGTAAACGTCGCGCTCCTTGACGATCAGTTCCATAATGGTGGTCGAGGTCAGCGGGTCGAGGCCGCCGGTGGGCGAGTCGTAGAGCAACAGTTCCGGCTGCTGGATGAAGGCGCGGGCGATGGCCACGCGGCGGCGCATTCCGCCCGAGAGGCTGGCCGGGTAAAGGTCAAAGGTCTCCTCCAACTCGACAAATCGCAGGGCATCGCGGACGCGGCGGTCGATCTCGTCGTCTGGAACCCGCTCCTGGATCAACTGGTAGGCCACATTGTCGCGGACGGTGAGCGAATCGAAGAGCGCGCCCTCCTGAAAGACCATGCCGGTGCGTGCGCGGAGAGGGAATAGCTGCTCTTCGGGCATGTGGGCTATCTCTTCGCCAAAAAGCTTGATGCTGCCCGCGTCGGGGCGCAGCAGGCCATTGACGAGCTTAAGCAGAACGCTCTTGCCCACTCCGGCCGGGCCAAGCAGGACGCGGGTCTCCCCCGGCGCAACGGAAAAGCTGATGTCGTCGAGCACAGGTGGCCCGTCGAAGGCTATGGAAACGTTGCGAAATGCGACAACGGGCTCTTCATCGCTGGGCGGAGCCGGGTCTTTTCCGGGCTGGGAAAAAGCGGATTGCGCGGTCATAGCGGAGGAAAAAGGGTGAGCAGCAACTGCGTCAACATGAAGTCCACAAAGATGATGATCACCGAGGCCCAGACGACGGCCGAAATGGTTGAGCGGCCCACGCCCTGTGTTCCGCCTGTGGTTCTCATGCCGTAGAAGCAGCCGATCGAGCCGAGAATATAGCCAAAAAAGAGCGGCTTCACGAGTCCCTGGATGATGTCGGGATAGCGCAGATGTTCCCAGGCCATGTCCAGATATTGCGTGCCGTTCTGGTGGTTCATGAAGACCGTGACCAGGCCGCCGCCGGCGATACCGCAGGCGTCCGCGACGATGGTGAGAAAAAAGAGCATGGTGATCGAGGCGGCGATGCGCGGAGTCACCAGTTTACGCAAAGGATCGACGCCCAGGGCGCGCATGGCGTCGATCTGTTCTGTCACCACCATCGACCCCAATTCGCTGGCCATCGACGAGGCGTTGCGGCCGGAAACCATGACGCCGGTCAGCACGGGGCCCAGTTCGCGAATCATCGTCAGCGAAACAAACTGCCCTGTAACGGCAGTGGCGCCGAAGGAGGAGAGTGTTGCCGCCGATTGCAGTGCCAGCACGCCGCCCGTGGAGAGCCCGGAGAGGATCACGATCGAAAGGGAGCCGAAGCCGATGATGTCGGCCTGAACCAGAAACTCGGGCCAGTAGATGGGC
Source organism: Occallatibacter sp. (assembly GCA_049522255.1). Taxonomy (GTDB): domain Bacteria; phylum Acidobacteriota; class Terriglobia; order Terriglobales; family Acidobacteriaceae; genus Telmatobacter. The sequence continues at coordinate 26,230 of JBEKOA010000061.1, read as the reverse complement.
GGGCGATAGAGGTTTGAGAAAGCGCGCGCAGCGAAGATCGAGTAGTCCTGCACGGTGAGGACAAGGTTCTTGGCGTAGTTTTCGATCATTTTTATCGCCATCGCGTTTGCCGTCCTCAAGAGTCGAAGAGATGCGCCGCTCTCCTCGACAGAATAGCGCATGGGGGTGACAGGGACTAGGGACCAGCACGATAAACTGAGCTTGAGAGCGAGCAGAGATTGACTTCAAAGGCAGCCGAAAGGCTGGACAGATTCTTTAGCGGGTTTGCGGCACACATGCGCCCGGTGCTGTTGCTGGACTACGACGGGACCCTTGCGCCGTTCCGAATCGATCGATTCAGAGCCCGGCCCTGGGCCGGCGTGCGAGAGCTGCTCTCGGCCATTCTGCGGCAGCAGCGAACGCGGATAGAGGTCATCACCGGCCGTCCCGCTGCGGAGATTGCGCCCATGATGGGCCTCGATTTGCCACTGGAGGTGTGGGGGCTGCATGGGGCCGAGCGGCTCCACTCCGACGGTCGTCGCGAGCTCGAACAGGCTCCTCCGGCGACCCAGGCCAGTCTCGAAGAGCTGCGGGAACATTTGCGGCGCGACAGCCTGGGCGGCCTCTTCGAGGACAAGGCCAACGGCGTTGTGATGCACTGGCGCGGAGTTTCGCGGCCCAGGGCGGAAGAGATTGAGCGCCGCACCCGAGAGCTGTTTGAACCGCTGGCTCGATTGGAAGGGCTGGCGTTGCTGGAGTTCGAGGCCGGTCTGGAGTTGCGAGTGGGCCGCGACAAGGGAGGGGCGGTCGAGGCGATTCTGGCTGAGACTGGGAGGGATGGCCCGGTTGCCTTTCTCGGCGACGATCTCACCGACGAGGCGGCATTCCGGGCGGTGAACAAACTCGGTTCGCACGGGTTGAGTGTGCTGGTGAGGCGCGAACGGCGGGACACTGCGGCGGAGGTCTGGCTGCGGCCGCCGGCAGAGCTAAAGATATTTTTGCAGAGATGGATCGAAGCAGAGAACAGATATCAAGTAAAGATTCGCTGAGACTTTCAGCGACAGGTCCGCAATTTATCCTTGTCTCAACTGAACGCATAGGGAGAAAGTTCGATGAAATTGAAGTGCTGTCACTCTGTCGTTCTTGCCGGATGCATTCTGGGTGCACTGATTGCAAACGCTGCCGAGCTGCCGACGATCTCGAAGTCAGGGCAACTGATTGTCAACCATAAGCCGTACCTGATCCTGGGCGGCGAGCTCGGAAACTCGTCGGCAGGAACGGCGGCGGAGGCAGACAGCATCCTTCCCCGCGTTGCCCAGTTGCACGTAAATACAGTGCTGATGCCGGTTGCATGGGAACAGATCGAGCCGACCGAAGGTAGCTTCGACTTCAGCATTCTGGATCATTGGATCAATGTCGCGCGGGTTCAACATTTGCACTTGGTGGTGCTGTGGTTCGGCAGTTGGAAGAATGCGTTTTCAAATTATGCGCCTGCCTGGGTAAAGCAGGATACAAAGCGATTTCCGAGAGCTATCTCTGCCGATGGAAATGAGCTGGAGATTTTGTCGACGCTGGGACCGGAGACGATGAAGAGCGACAGCAGGGCGTTTTCCGAGCTGATGAAACACATTCGCGAAAAGGACCAGGCTCAGCAGACGGTGCTGATGGTGCAGGTTGAGAACGAGGTCGGCTATCTGGGCCGGGGACGGGACCGATCGGAAGCGGCCAATCGCCTCTTCCATAGCCCCGCGCCACAGGAGTTGATCAGCAAGCTTGAGAGCAGCCGCGATTCGTTGTCGCCGGAGCTGCACGCGCACTTCAATGCTGCGGGAACAACATGGTCAGAGGTATTCGGAGACGCTGCGGACGAAGTATTCATGGCGTGGAATTATGCCCGATATATTGACGCAGTTGCTGCCAAGGGAAAGCAGGCATATCCGCTGCCGATGTACGCGAACTGTCAACTGCCGGCGCCAAAGGAACGAGCGGGCGAGTATCCAAGCGGGGGGCCTCATCCCTACTATCTGGAGGTCTATCGCGCTATGGCGCCGTCGCTCGACTTTTATTCGCCGGATATTTATTGGCCGAACTTCGAATACTGGATCGATCGCTATAAGTTCAGCGGGAATGCCGTTTTTGTTCCAGAGGCGCGGCTCGAAAGCGCACCTTATAACGCGTTCTACGCGTATGGAGAAGCCGGGGCATTCGGCTTTTCTCCCTTCGGAATCGACAGCCTGCAGATTGCTCCCGATCAACACGAGTCAGGTCCAGGGTTGAAGGACGTCTACGCGGCGCTGGACAGCATGAGCGATATGCTTTTGTCGCGTCAGGCTTCCGGAGCATTGGTGCTTCATGCCAACAGCCCTCGCCCGACACAAACAGTTGCGCTCGGCAATTACCTGTTTGAGGCGACGCTGTCTCGATCATGGCCGGCGAAGACGCTGCTGACGGAAGATGGAGCGATGATCGTCGTGCAGTCGAGCGCAAATGAGTTTTATGTTGCCGGTTCAGGGCTCACGGTATCGTTCTACCGCAATCCCGATGTGGATAGCGAGGCGAGCGGAATCGCGAGCGTTGAAGAGGTCTGCCGTGTAGATGGGAACTGGATTACGCTGCGCCGACTCAACGGCGATCAAACCAATCAAGGCCGGCAGCTCTCGATTGCGCCGCACCAAGTGCAGGTTTTCCGGGTCGTTCTGTTTTCAACGGAGAGAACGCAGCGAGAAAATTAGGTTGGTCGTGTTGAGTCAATTGCAAGGCGCATCGTTCTTTGCTGCCGAGTCTTGATCGCAGAAAACTGAGCCTGTGTTCCTTTGAGTTACTCTCGGCCCTTTTTGCGGATCTCGATATTGAGGCGCTTGATTTTTTGATTGAGGGTAGAGAGCGGGATGCGGAACTGCTCGGCGGCGTCGGTCTGGTTCCAGTTCGAGCGCTCGAGTTTCTCGATGATGATGCGGCGCTCGATGTCTTCGAGGATGTCGAAGAGCGAGGCGTTGGGGTTGTGCTGGAGCAGGGCGTCCTGGAAGCTGCGGCCCGTGATGTGGCCAGGAAGCAGGTCGGAGCCGATGACCGGTCCCGAGGAGAGCACGACACCGCGTTCGATCGAGTTTTCCAATTCGCGCACGTTGCCCGGCCACTCATAATCTACCAGCGCGCGCAGGGCGTCGGCGGAGAGCTTGCGCGGAGCGAGGCCGTTCTCGTTGGCATAGTACTCAAGGAAGTGGTTGGCCAGCAGGGGAATATCTTCGCGGCGAGCGCGCAGCGGCGGCAGATCGATGCTGATCACATTGAGCCGGTAGAAAAGGTCTTCGCGGAATCGGCCATCGCGCACGGCCTGGCGAAGGTCAATGTTGGTGGCGGCGATGATGCGCACGTCCACTTGAATCTCTGAAATGCCGCCCAGGTGCATGAAGCGTCGGTCCTGCAGCACGCGCAGGATCTTGGACTGGGTGTCCATGCCCATGGTGGCGATCTCGTCCATGAAGAGCGTGCCGCCGTTGGCGACTTCAAAGAGGCCTTTTTTGGAGGCGACAGCCGACGTGAAAGCGCCCTTCACGTGGCCGAAGAGCGTGGATTCAAGCAGCTCGCTGGGCATGGCGCCCGTATTGATCTCGCTGGGCATGGCGCCCGTATTGATAGGCACAAAAGGCTTGTCGCGGCGCGGCGAGTTGGCGTGAATAGCCTTGGCGATCATCTCCTTGCCGGTGCCGCTCTCGCCTTGAATCAGTACAGTCGACCGGCTGGGAGCGACCTGTGCCACCAGGTCGAAGACCTTGAGCATGATCTCGCTCTTTCCGACAATATTGGAAAAGTTGTAGCGCTGCTTGAGGGTTCGCTTGAGTTGCAGCACTTCTTCTTCGGCGCGATGGCGGGCGACGGCGGAGCGGATGTCGGCCAGCAGTTTCTCGTTGTCCCAGGGCTTTTGGACGAAGTTTTCGGCGCCGGCGCGAACCGCCTCAACCACGTTGTCGACGGTTCCGTAGGCGGTGATCATGATGACCGGCAGTTCGGGATGGTGCTCCTTGATCTGGGGCAGCAATTCGAGGCCGCTCTGGCCGGGCAAATTCAGGTCGAGCAGCAGCAGGTCGAAGTTTTCGAGATCGAGAGCTCGCAGCCCTTCGATGCCGTCGGCGGCCATTCTCACCGAGTAGCCCTCGAGGGTGAGCAGCACTTCGAGCGACTCGCGGATGGCGGCCTCGTCGTCAATGACCAGAATGCTGGCCAGGCCGCTCGAGAAGCCGGTATTGCCTGCGACGCCGGTTGCGGATGCGGGCAGATTCAAGGGCATTTCGACTTCAGGCATGAACGGAATTCCTCAGTAATGGAAATTCAAGATGGAAGGTTGTGCCGGCGCCGACAGCGCTCTCGACATGAATCTTGCCCGCGTGTTCCTGGATGATGCCGTAGGAGACGGAGAGCCCGAGGCCGGTGCCGCGGCGGTCGCCGGGTTTGATCATCGTCTTGGTGGTGAAGAACGGATCGTAGATGCGCTTGAGGTGTTCGGGTGCGATGCCGGCGCCGGAGTCGGCGACCAGGGCGATGACGTGACCGGAGTGACCGTTCGGCGTGTCGATCTGGGTGGCTACGCGCCGGGTAGCTACACGCAACCGGCCGCCATCGGGCATGGCTTCCTTGGCGTTGAGCAGCAGGTTGAGAAAGACCTGCTGCAGCTTGCCGGGGTTGCCGTGGATGGTGGGCAGCTCCTCGGTCAGTTCGAGATCGACGATGACCTTGGCAGTTTTGAACTGGTGCTCAAGCAGCGAGAGCGTGTCGCGAATGACCTGGTTCAGATTGGTCTCGCGGAATTCAGTCGTTGAAGTACGCGAGAAGTTCAACAGGCCATTGGCGATCTCGGCCGCGCGGAAGCTCTGTTGGGTAATCTTGTCGAGGACGGGTCCAAGGCGGGCATCGCCTTTGAGTTGCTTGGAAAGCATCTGCGCATACGAGGAAATGACGGCCAGAGGCGTGTTGATCTCATGGGCAACGCCGGCGGCCAACAGGCCAATGGAACTGAGCTTGTCGGCTTGCGCCAGTTGCGTTTCGAGTGAGACCCGCTCGGTGATGTCGTCGACCAGAATGATCCGGCCGACCGAGACGAAATCCCGCGAGAGCAGGGGAGCGACGGCGATGTTGGCGGTGCGCAATTCGCCGGCCCGGGTGGTGAGCGGAAACTTGTAGAGATGATGGACGCCGGACTCGTTGCGAAAACCCTCTAGAGCCTCAATGAACTCCGCCGGAAAGACCTGGCGAAGCTCCTGGCCGATGGCTTCGGCGCGGCTGAGGGCATACATGGCCTCCATCTGCGCGTTCCAGCTCTCGATGCGGTCGTTGAGATCCAGAGCCAGGATCCCTACGTTGATCGACTCGACGATATTCTCGTTGAACTCCTTCAGCCGCTCGAATTCGCCGATCTTGTCTTCCAGGCGGGTGTAAAGGCTGGCGTTCTGCAAGGCGATGCCGATATAACTTGCCAAGGACTCGAGCAATTCCACGTCTTCGCTGGAGAGGAAGTCGCCGCCGATGGTGCGGCCCAGGCCGATGACGGCGATGGTGCGCGTGGTGTCGGGCCCGTTCGGAGTGGCTTCGTCGGCCTGCACCTGGCCGGCGGCTACGCGGCAGGGCAGATAGTAGTTCAGATCGAGCAGGGCGGCGGTGCGTTGCTGGTCTGGGGGCAGATGCAGTGCCTGCTGGGCGTTTTCGAGAAAGATGTGCGAATGGTCTTTGGCATGGTCGAAGTCCAGAAAACCAAGATCGAGCTTGCCGGGCCCAATGGCGCCTAGCGCAACTCCGCCGGCTCCGATCCTGTCCTGTGCGGCCCTGGCCTCGGCGGGCAGCCCGTGGGATGCGGCCAGGCGCAGGCGGCCATGCTCCTGAGAGAGGAAAACCGCTACGCGCGCGACGAGCAAGGTGTTCGGCAACTGCTCGACAATCGATTCCAGCAAGGCGTTGAGGTCGGTCTCCGACGAGAGTCCGCGGCCAAACTCGACAAGAGCCTTGCGGTAGTCGTAGCGATGGCGGTCGAATGCCCGGTCAACCCAGCCCTGGATCCGCCGCTTGAGCGGCTCAAAGAAGGCGGCGACCAGCACGATGGCGATGCCTTCGCCCCAGTTCCTGACCGGCTCCGGCAGTTGATTGTGCGCCACTCCGGCGGCTGCGGCAATCACGCCGAAGTAGCCGGCCAGGATCAGGCCGGTGGCCAGCGTGTACGCCATGCCGCGCTTGAAGATCAGGTCGGTGTCCATCAGCCGGTAGCGGACAATGGCCCAACTGAAGGTGAGCGGCAAAAAAACGATCGAGAAGCCGGCCAGATCGGTAACCAGCCTGGGCAGGGGCAGATCGAAGAGGAAGAAGATTGCGTATAGGGTGTACGGCCCTACGGCCAGCCATGCGCCGCGATAAAGCCATTTCAACTGTTGACGCAGCAGGGGCGTCTCGGCGCGGTTGTAGCTGCGCACGAAAAGGTAAGCGGCGAAGACGTAGAAAATGGCGTCGTATCCGGTGCCAACCTGGTCCAGCGTGTGCTCAAGCACCTTGGTCGCCTGCCAGCGGGTAATCGCCATGACCCACAGCGCAAGCAGCCCTGCGCCGGGGGCATAGATGAGGGGCAACCATAGCCAGCGGCCGCGGACTTTCTTTAGCCGATCCTCTGGAAAACTGAGGGCAAAGTGCAGAAACAACGCCGGCTGCAAAGATTCCGCGAGGATATTCGACCAGAATACGATCCAGTCCAGCGGGCCGAATGTGCCGGTATACTTGAGCGCGTAGAGAGCGAACGAGACCAGGCAGAAGAGGTAGAAATGGGTGGCGCGCGGAGCCGACCAGCGCCGAAAGAGAACATAGATGCCGATGGCCAGATAGATCAATCCAATCAGCCGTTGCCCCAGTTCCAGGCTGCGGTCCATCGGCTCGGGGATGATTTCGACCGGCCTGCCCAGCGGAATGCCGTTGCGCATGATGCGGTAGTCGATTTGGAAGTAGCTGCCGGTGCGGTAGAGCGCGCGCTCAAGATCGGCCGCTCGCGCGACAGGAGTGTAGACGTGAATGTCTTTTACGCCTGTGGGCAGCGAAAGCGGGGCCGTCTCGCTTTGCTGGACCGCCTCGTCCGGCAGGTCCTTGACCTCTGCGAGCGGTTCATGCGGCCGGATATCGCCACGCAGACCCGCCCCTACCGGACCCTTGGGCAAGATGCTCACTCCGGTCAGCACGTCGTGCACCTGAATGCCCGCGCGCTTTCCGGGACTGTCGGGTAGCACCTTGTCGGCTACCAGCCCGCTGCCATCCACCGCTTCGCGCCACCAGACACCGTCGTCGGGTGGTTGGGCGTGGCGCTCCTCAAGAAAGTTGAAAACCGCGAGCGTCACCAGGCCGGCCGTGGCTGCGGCCAGCAGGATCGCCTGCAAGCGATTGACGAGACTTCTCTCCATGTGGGGAATACCTTACCTCACTCTCACTTGCACGTCGATTGCCATGTCGAGAAGGTGCCTCGTCTACCCAAATGGAACCTGGCAATCAACATAGAATGCACGAGATAGGGACGACAGACCGGCAAAAACGTCAACCGGGAATCCGGAACTTTCTATGAAAAATGCAATAAACAGTAGGTGATATATGTCAAAAGGTAGTAGTATATTGAAAATAGTAGTCGTAGAAGGTAGTGCAGATTACACGCAGTTAACTTTCGGTCGTAAACCAAGCTACTGCTCCTTCCGCTGATTCGCCGCTTGAGAAAGGAGCTCTTACCGGAGCTGGAAATCGGCATTGCGGTGTTGGGGATCTTCGCTTAGGATGGGTGTGAAATTCTCAGAAAGACGTTGGGGGGTATCTGAGATGCGGCGTGCTACCTTCTTCGGGTTCATTGGACTTGCAGGTTGTTTGCTGTTTTCAACGGCAGCTCTGGCTGGCCGAAACACTGCCGACTACCCGTTGCGGGTTCATATCTTTCAGTTCAATTCCCATTCACACTATGCTTACCAGACTGTCAATTTCGTCGATGGAGAAGGACGCGCGAACCTTTATGAAAACAGTCAGCCGCGCGGCTTCGACTTCAGCTATCGCTGCCAGGAACGGCTGAGGAGTTCTTCCGGGTATGAGACCTATCCCGCGCGATGGAAGAAGCCGAACCAGTCGCTGGAGATTCTGCTGCCGCAGTTTGGCAAGCCGGGAGCATACGAAGCCTGCGAGATGAAAGTGAATATGAAAGATACCGCCTACTACCGGCACAACGGCGGGCTGGACGAAGAACCGGCGCCTCAGTTCAAGGCATGGATGGACAAGCACGGCTACGATCCGGAGCACGGGAAGGACGAGCCGGTTCCGGTGACTCCTACGCAGCCGGCCGGGGCAGCGCCTGGGGCGAGCGCACCCAGGCAGGACGCGCCGTAGCAAGAGACCATCGGCGCCTTCCGCCCCGCTTCCGACATCGATCGACGAGAATTGCCGATGGCGCTGTAAACTTGCAGCCGGTGCGGGCGTCTACCTGAGTGATGGCAGCCGGCACAACGTTGGAAACGATGACTATGGCAACGGCAAGCGAAATTGCCGCCGAGGAGTTTTCGGCTGTCGTCACGAAGCACCGCCCGCAGATCTTCCGGTTTCTGCTCTCGTCGACGCGCGACCCGGACCTGTCCGAGACGCTGACTCAGGAGTGTTTCCTGAAGGCGCACCGGAACTGGGGGAGCTTTCGCGGCGAGTCCAGCGCGATGACCTGGCTGATGCGTATCGCCATCAACCTGCAAAAGGATCACTGGCGGAACCGGCGTTTGCAGTTCTGGCGGCAGACGCAGACGCATGCCGTGAATCTGGACGAGGCCAGCGATTGGCTGGCGAGCGGAGAACGATCGGTAGAGCAGCAGTTGCTGGCCAAGGAGCGCGTGCGGCAGGTGAGTCATGCGGTCGAAGGGCTGAGCGAGCGCCAGCGGACGGTGTTTCTGCTGCGCTATGTGGAAGAGATGGAATTGAGCGAGATTGCGCGAGTCACCGGGCTGAATGAAGGCACGGTCAAGGCGCACCTCTCGCGGGCAGTGGCAAGAGTGCGCGAGAAGCTTGGGGGAAAGCGATGAGTTGCAATGAAAAGACCGGAACAGAGAACGGGGTTGGCGGGTTCGCGGACGAATTGGGCGAGCTGGGCGAAGCGGTTTCAGATTTTCGCTTGAGCGTCCATGGCTGGAGCGAGGCTGCCTTGAGCCGTTCGCGAAATGTGGTTGTGACGGGGCGGCGCAGGATTTGGCGGCTGACGGCCGGCTGGGCCCTGGGCTGCGTGCTGGTTGCGGGCAGTGTCTCCTCCGGGGTTTATAAGCATCATCACCAACAGCAATTGGTACGCCTCGCGGCAGCCCGCGTGGCTGAACGGCAGCGGCTGGCGGCCCAGGAGCAGGCGCGCCAGGAGGAAGAAGATCTGCTGGCCAAGGTGGACAGCGATGTATCGCGACAGGTTCCGAGTGCCATGGAGCCGCTGGCTCAATTGATGGCTGGGGACGAGTCCAAGTAAGAGCGAGTTTGCATAACAGGAGCACACCCTCCGCAGATGGAGGGAGAGGAGAAGGCGATGAAGGCTTTTGGGACGGTGGGGCTGGGATTGGCGGTTGCGGGGGCTTTGCTGGCGGGCACGGCGATGGCCCAGGCGCCCGGCGGGATGGGAATGGGAGCCGGAGGTGGAATGGGACCGGGCTTCGGCGAGCATCGGCCTCCGATGGAGCGGGCATTTGGCCTTCAGGGAGACCATGGGCGCTGGTGGAACAATCCCAAGGTTGTTGAGCGGTTGAAGCTGACCGACGAGCAACGCAAGGCATTTGACGGGATTCTACTGGAACATCGCGAGAAGCTGATCGACCTGCGCGCCAGCGTGGAAAAGGCGGAGCTTGAGATGGAGCCGCTGATCGGCACCGACCAGCCCGATGAAGCCAGGATTCTGTCTCAAATCGACAAGGTTGCGCAGGCAAGAGCGGAACTGGAAAAGGCAAATGCGCGCTTCCTGCTGGCGATTCGCAACAAGCTCACACCGGAGCAGTGGAAACAGGTGCAGGCCTTCCGCGCCAGTCATGGACAAGAGCGCGGCGGCAGGGAATCTGGGCGCGATGGCAAGGGACCGGGCGGTTGGGAGCCGGGCGGCCCGCACCACCACCAGGGGCCTCCGCCTCCACCGCCTCCGCCGCCGGCTCCGCAGGGCTCGGGGAGCGATGCATCCCCAGCAACTCCAGCCGCTGGAACAGGAGACGAGCAGTAGAGCAGTTTTCAAGAGCAAAACCAGGGAAACGGTAGCCTGAATTCGCATCGAAGAAGGTCGACACTCCCTGTTGGTCGCATCAACTTGAGTGGACTGGTTCCGGGATAAGTCTTTCCTGGTTTTGCTTGAGGTCAAGTTTCACGCAGAGAGAATTCGGTTGAATAGAGACCGGTGGCGGCATGAGGGGTTCCTCTTGCCGCCGTTTTTTTGGTGTGCGAAACCGCAGCGGGAAAGGGTGCCGCAATCCGCCTCAAGAGGCGGTTGAGCCTGCTTCCCCTGTCGCGATCCGAGACAGACAGGTGGAGCGCAACAGCACAGTTGCTGAATCGCATTGAGACAGAGATTGAATGGAAGTTGGACACTCTGGATTGGAGCGCGACAAACCGGAGAGAATGTGCTCCTTCATTTTGTGACTAAAGTTATTTCCACCGGCTCCGATGAACGGGGTGGATGCAATAACGTCCATCCGGCATAAACGGAGAGCTTGGCGGAAGGAAAGATTCGCTGGCGTGCAGGGCGCGATTCAAGGCATCCAAAAGGAGTACCCTCCATGGCCCTCGGTGTTTTGAACAATCTTTCAGCGATCTACGCAGAGAACAACCTGAACAACACCAACAACAGCTTGCAGACGGTGCTGCAGCAGTTGTCGTCGGGTTCAAAGATCAACTCCGGCGCAGACGACGCCGCTGGCTTATCGCTGGTGAATGGGCTTGGGGCCAACTCGTCCGCCCTGACGCAGTCGGAGACAAACGCGACCGAGGGCGTCGGCTTGCTCCAGGTCGCCGATGGCGCGCTCTCGCAGGTGACAAGCCTGCTCAACCGGGCCATTACACTGGCGACTGAAGCCTCCAACGGAACCCTCAACTCCACGCAGGAGGGCGCGGCCAACCAGGAGTACCAGTCGATTCTCTCCGAGATCAACAACATCGGCCAGACGACAACCTACAACCAGCAGCAGGTATTCAACGGACAGCAGGTAGCGATCTATACCGGCGACTCCTCTGCGGCCGGCTCGTCGATCGATCTGTTGAAGATCCGCACATTGTCCGAAGCAAGCATGGGCGATACCGGCGGCGCCATGGCCTACAGCGACGGGTCGAACAGCGTGTTCATCAACCTGTCGAATACAGACCCCAGCACGGGCGCCGTTACCAATGCGCAGGACACCGACACTTTAAACGCCAACGGAACGACGACGATCAACGTCAACTATCTGGTGAAAGGCGCTAACGGGACGGAAAGTTCCGCGACCACGAGCATCTCGGCCGGCAAGGGGACCAGCTTTAGCAACACAGCCAACGGATTGATCAGCGCGATCAACAGTGCTGGACTGGGTCTGACGGCCAGCTTCACCACGCAGGCGCAGGCCGGGCTTTCCGGAGGCGGATCCCAGACCGGAATTCAGATCAGCGGCGGAGTGATTTCCGTCGGGCAGGAGCCGAGCACCGTCGCCACCAGCGCGACTCTCAGCTCGCCCGACATGACGCCGGGAACAAATCTTGCCGTCGGCCAGACCTTCACTGTCATGACGGGCACCACGGTTGCGGCCTCTATCGCTATTACGTCGCCAAACACAACGCTTGCCGATCTGGCCGCCTCGATCATTGCCGGTACGGGCGGCAATGGCGGAGTCGTTGCCAACGTAGTCAATAACAGCGATGGCACGCAAAGCTTGTCGTTGAACGAAACTGGCGCCTCCAGTGGCGCGCTTTCCGTCGTTACCTCGGGCGTAATCACCGCGACCAACAGCCTGAGCGTGGGGACGACGGTGAGCGACGTGCCTCTCGGTTTCACCGCCGGGGGCAGTTCGCAAGGAGTTCCAGGATCAACCGCTTCGGTTGTCCTGGGCATGGGTACAGTCGCCGAGAGCCAGGGTTCAGACGCTCTTACGGGCACCTTGGTGATGTCGAACAGCCTATCGACCGCGACGACCCCCTCGGATGTAACCTTTGTCATGGGCCAGGCCAAGGCCGGGACCAGTTCCGACGGAAATACGATCTCCCTGGCTTCCGGTCATTCGACGTTGGCCGATTTAGAGACCGCCATCTCAGGCAGCACCAACCTCGGCGCCACGGCCACACTCGGCGCCAACGGGCTGACCATCACTTCCAACACTGCCGGTACCACGCTCGAACAGGGCGCTGGCACGAACCTGGGCGCCACGCCCAGTGTTGGGGTGGTTGTGAATGTGAATGGAGCGGCCCCGACATCGGGAGCGCCCGGCTCCGCCACAATCTCGATGCTCAATGGCCCGGGCTTCAGCGGCGGCGATACGCTTGTGAACAACGGCACGATCGTGATCAGTAACTCGACCGCAGGTGCGCAACCCCTGAACTACACGTTCACCGTGAACGCCGCCGCAGGCGCCGGTACAAACCTTGGTACTGGTGTCGGCACGGATACAGTGACAGATCTTGCAAACGCAATTAGCGGCTCTGGCCTCGGTGTAACTGCGAACGTCGCTGGAGGACTGATTGTTCTGACCTCGAACACAGTCGGCACAACCGTGGCCGTCGCCAGCGGCAACACGTTGGACGACCAGTTTACCGAGTCTTTAGGCAACACGAACCTTCCCGCCGTTAACCCCTCCGCGCCGGCCAACGTCGACAGCGCCGGCGCAGTGGTTGGAACCGACGTAGCGGCCATCAACGGCAATCAGGTCACCGGAACCGGCGATACGCTAGGCGGCACGATCGTCCTGTCCAACAACGGCCATACCGACACCTTCGTCATGAACTCCAATGCGGCCAATGTCTACACCAACGCCACGCATAACACCATCAACGTCAACGCCACCACGCTCGCCAGCCTCAAGGCCGCCATCAACGGCGAGACCGTAGATGGCGCTCACGCAACCGCCTCGCTCGGGGTCGTCGCCGCATTGAATTCGGATGGAACGGGGTTGACCTTTACGCCGACCGCTACCGGCACCAGCATCGTTGTCAACTCATCTCTGCTGACCGATGCTTCCACGATGGACTTTACCAATCCTGTCTCAGGAAGCTCGACACAGAAAGCCTCTGGCGTAATCAGCCTGACCGATGGCGGACAGATAACATCGAATACCACCGGTACTCTCTCCGGGACCGTGGTCATCACCAACAACAGCACCATCACAGATACATTTGTCATGGGCCAGAATTCCGCAACCTCCAGCTACGGGGCAAATGGCGGCACTTTCAATCTTACCGGATCGAAGATTTCCGACCTGGTCACAGCAATCAACACCCTTGGCAACGACGCCACGCACGCGGTTGCCGATCTCGGCGCGACAGCTTCGGCGGATGTAGCCAGCGGCGGCATCTTCCTTCAGTCGACAAGTAACGGCGCCAGCGGCCTGAATGCCGTCACCACAAAACTGACCTTCAAGCCAACCGAGCAGTCGGCAAACGGCTCGAATGGCGTCGTAACGGCGGCAGCGAATGTCACATTCAGCAACGGCAGCGGCTCCACGACCTCCGGTTCGGATAATGTCTTGGGCACTACACTCGTGCTGAGCAACACCTCCTTCAGCGGCACGGTTTACGGCTCAGCCGGCGCAGCAGTCAGCATCGTTGTCGGCGGCAATCCAGCAAGTGACGACACGACCGACATTTATCTTGCCAGCAGCGACAACACGTTGTCAGATCTTGCTGAGGCGATCAACACCACTGCGGCAACCCTTGCGGGCGATCTTCATCTCAGCGCCACGGTCAACTCGAACGGAAGCGGCCTGTTGATCACCTCGACCGATACCACCAGCAGTCTTGTGGACACTGGAAGCGTCTTCACAGACAACTACACCGGATCAGAGACCAACTCTGTCCCCGGCACGGGCGCCACATCGGCTACCTTCGCCGAAGCTACCGTAGGTACTCTGGGCGGGCAAATCGGCGGATCTGATGTGCTCGCAGGCACACTCGTTCTTTCAAACGGCGGCGTCAAGGATTCTTTCGCAATGGGAGGAACGGCTGGCAATAATGGCGCAGGCTTATATCAAACCGGCGACACCACTCTGGATAGCCTGAGAGCCGCCATCAACTCGGCTGCAACTCTCGGGCTAAAGGCCACCATTGCGAACGGGCAACTCGATCTGCAGGCAACCGCAACGGATACTACGATCGCAGTTGGCTCTGGAAGCAACTTGACGGACACCGCCTCCGAGTCGATTCTGAATTCCAACACGGGAATCACCCCGTCTGCCTCCTCCACCACATTGGACTTCGCCAACGCCCTCACCACCGGCGACTATCTGCAAGGCACCATCGCCATAACGGCCAACACCATCACTCATATATACGTGATGGGAAACACGACGCTGCAGGCTGGTCAATTCAGCGGCGGCAGCACGATCGGCAGCTTGCAGGCGGCGCTGTTGCAGGACAAGGCTCTCGGCGTAACCGCGTCCATCACGGGAGGGACCAACAATAGCTTGACGCTGGCTTCGGCAACTGGCGACATGAATCCGGTCAGCGCCGTCTATACGAACTTGCAGGACGCAGGCGCAACCGCGACCGCCTCGACCTCGTCCCTGGGTACCTTTGCCAGCCTTGGGGACCAGGTCTCAGGAACCGTTGCCTACACGATTCCTGGATTCAACTCATTGCCTCAAAGCATAGCTCTCTCCGACGGAGATACGGTGCAGGGCATGATCAACCAGATCAACACTGGCAATGCCGCAACGGTCACCGGCCCACTAGTGGATCCTTATGGCGTTCACGCAACGGGGACAGCTGTCAGCGGCGGTTACAGCGTGACCCTCACTTCAGATGTCCATGGTCCCACGGGCGACATTATCAACCCCGCAACCAGCGTCACCGACGACACCACCACTGCTGTTTTGAATTATGTTCCCGGCGACGCATATAACGTGGGACTCAGCAACACTACGTCAAGTTTGACCGCGCTCTACGACTCGTCTACCAATCAAGCCAACCCGGCCTCGCTGATTTCTACCGCTGCCACGATGTACAACAATTTCACAACGGACAGCGGCGGCTCCGGTGGAGTCGCGACCATCAGCTACTCGGATGGAGCCGGCGAGGCGCTGAACGGGAGCGATCTCTCCAACCAGAGCGACGCCGAGGGCGCGCTGAACGATCTGAATCTTGCGATCAGCGACGTGGCGTCTCAGGACGGCTACATCGGCGCGCAGATCAATACGCTGGACTCGATCAGCCAGGTGATGAGCACGCAGCAGGAGAACGTGGTTTCAGCGCAGAATGCAATCCAGGCAACCGACTATGCCTCGGCAACCTCGAATATGTCGAAGTACGAGATCTTGAGCCAGACCGGCATCGCCGCGTTAGCGCAGGCCAACACCGTGCAGCAGGAAGTAACTAAGCTCTTGCAGTAACTCCAAGTTGGTTTTCAAAGCTGAATTGCAGTAACTTCAAGACAACCCAGGGACGGGCGGCGGCAAGGGATAACTCTTGCCGCCCATTTTTTTGTCAGTGAGCAGGGGTCAGAGGAAGGGATTCTCGATCCGGAGAGTTCCAAAGCGCTGGCCGTGCTGGAGATCCTCGGTATAAAGCAAGTCGCACCGCGCCTGGATGGCGGAGACGACTACCAGCGAGTCGTACCACGAAAAGCCGCTTTGGGCGTGGAGATGCAATGCCTCCGCATAGAGCGCAGGCGACGAATGTACGCCGAGCAGCGGGCGGAAGACTGTGCTCAGGTACTGTTCCGCGTCTGCCGTCCGCATTGGTTGGGAAAACCGTCTCAGGGCCACATTGAAAAACTCCTGCACAACTTGATAGCTGATGACGCCTTTCTGTGTTGTCAGGGCCTTGCGGATCAGTTGGGCGGCTTTCCGGGCCTTTGCGGGGGCGGTTTGATCGAACGAATAGACGAAGATATTCGTATCCAGAAAGAATCTATCGCTCATTCAGTTCGTCCCTGCTGAAGCGCCGGCCTGCGTCGACGTGCCGCAGGCGCGCCATGAGCGCGTTGAAACCCTGGGCGTCTCCTGCGCTCTGCGAGAATTGCACGAGCCATTCCCGGAAGGCATCGTTCAGGGTTCGGCGCTGCTCGCGCGCGATCAAGCGCGCCCGCTCGATCAGGTCCTCGTCTGCGCTTAAGGTGATGTTCTTCATACGAAATCAGTGTACACTGATTTCGTGTAAATGTCCACCTGCGCTGGCGCTATACGCCACCTGCGGTGGGGCTATACGCTCGCTCATCGCTCGCAGTGGCTTCCTTGCCTAGAACCAGATGACTTTTTAAGGTTTGTTGTCTCGCAGACCTTCGAGAACCAAAGCGGTGGGTTGGGGTTCGTCGTATCCCACGCTTGCCGCGATAAGGCTGCGTCAAGGATGGGGCACGCAGCCGCAAGGGTGGGAGACAACAAACCTCAATTGGCTTCCGGCAAGGAGTTAGTAACTTCCTTTTCCCACGCGCCACTGGTTAGATAGTCATGGATGGAGCGGGCGGCCTTGCGGCCGGCGCCCATGGCCAGGATCACCGTCGCTCCGCCGGTGACGATGTCGCCGCCGGCAAAGACGCCTTGCTTGCTGGTGCGCATGGTTTCAGCGTCGGCCACGATATAGTTGCGCTTGTTGGTCGCAAGATCTGGTGTCGTGCTTTGGATGAGCGGATTGGCGGTGGTGCCGACGCCGATGATGACTACGTTCGCTGGCAAATCAAACTCGGAGCCCTTGATCTCGACCGGGCGGCGGCGGCCGTCTTCATCCGGCTCGGTCAGCTCCATTTGCACGCAGCGAGCGCCGGTGAGCCAGCCTTTCTCGTCACCGAGGAATGCGACCGGCGCGGTCAACAAGCGAAATTCGACGCCCTCTTCACGTGCGTGCTTGACCTCTTCGGCGCGGGCCGGCATTTCAGCCTCTGACCGGCGATAGACGAGCGTCGCCGTCCGCGCGCCAAGCCGCCTGGCCGTGCGTACAGCATCCATGGCGGTGTTGCCGCCGCCCACTACGATCACGTCGCGGTCGCGGCAGTCGTAGACCGGCTGGTCATATTCTTCGTGCTGATAGGCGCGCATGAGGTTGATGCGGGTCAGGAATTCGTTGGCAGAGTAGACGCCGTTCAAATGTTCGCCAGGCACGCCGAGGAAGACCGGCAAACCCGCGCCAGTGGCGACGAAAACAGCATCGTAGTGTTCGTCCTGCATCAGTTCGTCGATAGTGACGCTCTTGCCGACAATCACGTTGGTTTCGAATTCGACGCCCATCTTGCGCAGGTTATCGACCTCGCCCTTCACGATCGATTTGGGCAGGCGAAACTCGGGAATGCCGTAGACGAGCACGCCGCCGAGTTCGTGCAGGGCCTCGAAGACACGCACCCGATGGCCCTTCTGGATGAGATCTCCTGCGGCGCTCAATCCTGCCGGTCCGCTGCCGACGATGGCGACACTTTTGCCCGTCGCAGGCGCGATGGCGGGCAAACCCAACTGGCCGCTGGTGCGCTCGTAGTCGGCGACAAAGCGCTCGAGGTTGCCGATGGCCAGGGGCGCGCCCTTCTTGCCGAGGATGCAGCCGCCTTCGCACTGGTTCTCTTGCGGACAGACGCGGCCGGTAATGGCGGGCAGCGCGTTGTCTTCGCGCAGCTTGGCTGCTGCAGCGAGATAGTCGCCCGCATAGATCAGGGCCACAATCTGCTTGATCTCGACGCCCACCGGGCAATCGATTACGCAGCCGGGCTTGGCGCATTCAATACAACGCGAGGCCTCGGTGAGAGCGTCGGCCGCTGCGAGGCCCCGGTTCACTTCTTCGAAGTTGCCGCTGCGCACACGTGCGTCCAGCTCCGGCATGTGCGTGCGCAGGATCTTCATGCGGTCTTTGAGGGGAAGAGTGTTTTTCTCAGACATAGTGAGTCTCCCCCGCCGCCAACTCCGCGCGAAGCCCAGCCACTTCTTCTTCCTTGTTCTGCTCGAAACTTTTGAGCGACTCGCACTCCTTCGCGCGATACATTGTGTTGCGTTGCATCAAGACTTCAAAGTTGACTTGCGAGGCGTCGAACTCCGGTCCATCCACGCAGGCGAATCTGCTTTGGTCTCCGAGGAGCACACGGCAGCCGCCGCACATGCCTGTGCCATCGACCATGATGGAGTTGAGGCTGACCATGGTCTTGATGCCAAGCGGAGCAGTGATTCGTGCAACGGCGCGCATCATCGGCACGGGGCCGACGGCGAGTGCGAAATCGATCTTGCGGCCGGAGGCTAGCAGCTCGTCGAGCTTCTTTGTGACCAGTCCCTGCTCACCGTAGCTGCCGTCGTCGGTCATGATGTAAGTCTCGCTACTGGCGGAACGCACCTCATCTTCAAAGACGACCATCTCTGTGTTGCGCGCGCCCTCGATGAAGACCACATGATTACCCGCGGCTTTGAGGGCGATGGCTGTAGGCAGTGCCATGGCCGTGCCTACGCTGCCGGCAAGAATTATCACTGTCCCGTAGATTTCAATCTCAGACGGGCGGCCGAGGGGGCCGACGATATCCAGAATTGAGTCGCCCGCTTCGAGGCAATTCAATAGGGAGGTGGTCTTGCCGATGGCCTGCACGGCAATGGTGACCGTGCCCGCCTCTGGATCAGAGGCTTTGATGGTGAGGGGAATGCGCTCGCCTTTTTCATGCAGGCGCAGAATGAGGAACTGTCCCGGCCGCTGCTTGCGCGCGATGCGCGGCGCCTCAATCACAAACTGTTTGATATTGAGGCCGACGGTACGGGCTTCTACGATTTTGTACATGAAGGCAGGCCTCCGATTTGGCCGGCACCATCAGCCATTCACACGCGGCAGAGGAGACCCGACGCAAGAACGAATCGCACGGCAAGAGCGCACGCGACTCTACCTCCATCATCAAGGATTGCCCGGCATTTGGGAAGGGCTGCGCGCGAGGCGGGGCAAGGACGGGCTGAGGAGAGTTGGTTCCTGCTGAGTCCATCTGCGCTTTCAGTCCTCAATCTTCCTAGCCTCCTTGGCCTCTGCTTCCATGTAACCGAGGATACTGCGCATCCGTTCGAACTCCGGACGGCCGTGAAGCGGCTTCAGGCGAGGGTCGGCGAGCATCTGGAAAAACCAGGGGCAGCGTCTCTCGTTTGCTGTGCGAAGTTCCTCGATTGCGGCATCCAGTTCGCCGAGCGCGACATGGATCGCCGGATTGAAGCAGTTGAGGAGATAGCGTTCGCGGCTCAGCCACTGCAACCGTTCGAGGATGGCGCGGGCTTCGTCTTTGCGGCCTGCGCAGGCCAAAGTATAGGCGTGAATCGCGTTGGCGGGGTCGAAGAAGGGCAGACGCTGCGCCAGTTCTGCCGCAAGCTGCGTGGCATGCGCAAAATCGGAGTTATACGCGAGGATCAACGCTCCGTAAAACCGGGTGTACTCATTTTCTGAGAAGAGTTTGAGCGCGCTTTGGATCTGGTCCACACTTTCCGAGGCTTGTCCGTTCAGATGAAGCGCCCAGGCTAGACGGCTTTGCAGCCAAGGCGAATAGGGATCGTTCTGGATCGCTGCCCGCAGTTGAGAGATGGCCTCGGGGAAGCGATGGCGGCTGAGAGTGAAGATCGAACGGAGGCGCGTGATCCAGGGACCCTGGGGCAGATGCGAACTGGAGGAGAAGGCCTGGAGAGCAGCGGGCAGGTTTCGGTCGAAGTGGAAATTGATCCAGCCGAGCGCGGGAAGGAACTCTGGAGCGCGTTGGGCCAAATCGGGAATGGACTCCTCGATACGGTGAATATGGTCCGCTGCAACAGTCGGAGGCACATAGCCGTAGGAGGCCTGGGTAATGCACATATGAGCGAGATCCACTTTGGCGGAGGTTAGCGAAGGATCAAGCTCGATGGCCCGCAATAGAAGTTGCAACCCATCCTGCATTCGATGACGATGAAGCGTTTGCCACTCATAGTGTCCGCGCAGGAACGTGTCATAGGCTTCTCTCCGCTGAGCGGCGCGATCGAAATCGGCCTCGCCGGCCGCGACGGCTGAGATTTCCAGACCAGGCTCGTTCTGCCCCGGCGACGAAGACCTGTCGCCGGGGACCCCGGATGACCACCCCGGCGACGAAGACCTGTCGCCGGGGACCCCGGTGGTCAGGCGAAAGGCTAGCCGCTCGAGCAGTTCCGATTCCAATCCAGCGAGCCGGTCCCGGTCCACAAGCAAGTCTTCAACCCAGACTTGCACTCCATCTTCGACGCGGATCATCTCTGCTCGCAGGCGGAATTGCGAAGAAAATGCGCGCAAGGTTCCTGTGAGAACCAGGTCGGCCTTGAGCATTTGGCCAATTTGCTGGGCCGTAAACCCGCGACCGGCCAGGGTGTAAACCGAATCTCTGGCCAGTACAGAGAGTGACGGGAAGTGGGCATTTGAGAGGCGCGCCACAGTCTCTTCGGCAATGGCATGTCCGAGATGTTCCGGGACCGAGTACTCGTTGGCAAAAGGCAGGATGGCCAGCCGTGGAAGAGCCCCTGCCGGCGGATCGCTTTGCCGCAAGACCCCGGCCGTGAAGCGGTAACCGCGCTTGTAGACGGTCTGGATGCAGGATTCCGGCTCGAGCCGCGCGCGCAAGCTGGACATGCACCTGGGAACGCTGTCGGCCGTCACATGCACGTCGCCCCAAAGAGCGTGTTTCAGTTGCAGGGGTGAAACAACCTGGCCGGCGTTCGCCAGCAGCAACTGCAGAGCCGCCAGCTCTTTGGGAGGCAGATGCACCACCGATTCACCGCGCCAGAGTGTTCCATCGTTCTCCAGCCGGAATCCGCCAAAGGAACAGGCCGATTCTCCACCCTCGCGACCCGGCTCTGCCGCTGGGAACCCGGGACTCTGGGAACTGCTTGAAACTGGGAGTCGATCTCTTGTCCGAACCAACGCGCTTCCTCGAATCCGGGCAGCAAGTTTTCCAGTTCTTTTCCACTCAGGAAAAAGAAAATCGAAAACGTTTATAGGGGTCGCGGGATTCTACGGGTCGCACAACACATCGGGAAAAAAGAATGCAGTAGTTCCAGCGAATCCCTGTGCTTCGATGAGCCCAGTGTTATTCTTGTGACCCCTTGATTATCCACGTAAGAGTCGCACACGGGAAGGGTTTGCATGAGAGATTTCTTATTCACGAAGTAATCCGCAAGCAATTAAATGGTAACCAGCAAACCAGCTCAATCCGTCGAACGTAACTCCTTAACTTCTTCTGCAGCTCGATGCTTTGACCGGGCACGGCTTGAGCCTGCCGCAAGTGGCGCAGAATCAGTTCGATCTTCAGGCACTATCCGGTGAATACACCTACGGTCCGGTTCGTCTCATGGCGACAATCTGTTGGCTCTTGGAAGATGCTCTAACGGCGGGCCAGCGAGACTCCTAGACCGGTGGTCAGAATCACGTCGTTGCTTACCGTTCCCGATGGTGGGAAGGACGTGTAGCTGTCGTTGAAAGATGTGTTCCAGTTGAAGATCTTTCCGATCTTGGTTGAAAAAGCGGAAGTGATATTGAATTGATACTGGCCGAGGTCATTCATGTCGGGATAAAAATAGGCCTGTTCGGTGAACAAACTGGAGGCGCCGATCTTGCGCGTGTACTGCTGGCCGAGATTCAGAGCGGCGAAACTGTTGATGGTGCCGGAAGAGCTCGTGGTGGCCGAATAGCTTTCGTGGGTCCAGACGAGTCCACCCATAACATCGAAGGTCTGTCTGGGCGACTTGAGAGCGTGCCAGCCGAATCCGCCGCCGACGATGGAGCGAAGATTCAGTTCCTGAAGCGCATTGGAGGAGAAGTCGCCGGTGCCGAAGACGAAGAGTTTTGGATTGAGGTTATGGTCGTAGCGAACTCCTCCGCCGGTGGCGTTTGCGCTCGTGGAAGGGACGGCGTGAGCATTGGTGCCATAAATTGTGTTTGCGTAAAGCGAGGTCTTGTCCGTGAGCGTGGTTCGGGCTGCGGTGAAACCGGCGCCAAAGGTGGTCGTATCCGAGTTCCCTTTTGTAAGAGCGAGGCTGACATTGGCTGTTCCCGCCCAGGCATGTCCCCAGTTGGGGTGAAGAGATGCCTCATAGGTCTTCTGGTCTGCGGGTGTACGCAGCACGGTCACGGCTGCTGGGTCCATGGTGAATGGGCCGGACTCGCAAGTGACGACGAGGCCAGCCGACGTGCGTTCGACAGATGTGACGCTCAGGTTTCCTTTCGGAGTGGCAAGAATCAGCGGCTGGCTGGCTGTCAGGTTTGCCACCTGGTTCCAGGCAATGGCGATTGCGTCGGCATAAGCGGTCTTGAAGGTGAGCTTGCCACCCTCCAGCTTGACTGCCGTTCCGGTCAGCTTGTCGCCATTGCTCAGCACCACCGTGTCGGCGTGGAGGCTTGGGGAAGCAAGCATGGCGGCGAATGAGCACGCAAGGAGACCTGAGACGATACGTGGAGGAATGCGGTGGGGCATGGGAGAATCCTCTCAATCTGGAATCGGCCTATGGATTGAGTCACGGGGATGCTGCTTCCACGCGAATCCATTGCAACTTTGATGATGCCAAAACCCTGGTCGATACGAAAAGACGAAGGCAAACTTCAGAAAAACTTCATACTTTGGTCAGTGGTCAGACCGCTGGAAGGTGTCAGGCTGGTAATGCATCTGTTTGCGTCCGATCCGCGTTTGGGACGGTCTCGACCAGGCCCGAGGAAAGATTGCCATGACCAAGCCCGTATCTTACGCACAGTGGTCTCTTGAGTCCTACTGCATCGGAATGAAGTTGCGTTCGTTGCGCACCCAGAAGCGGCTCACGCTCTCGCGGCTGGCTGCCGAGACCAAGCTTTCGACCGCTCTGCTCTCCAAGCTCGAAACGGACCGCATGATACCTACTCTTTCGACATTGGCCACCATCAGCCGGGTCTACGGCGTGGGGATGAGTTATTTCTTTTCAGAACCTGCAAAGCATACGCTCTCGATCACACGCAAAGCTCACCTGCAGGCCAAGAGCCGTGGACTGGAGTCGGTGAAGGTCACTCCCTTGAATGCAATTGGCGATGGGACCCGGTTGGTGGCTCAGATGATGGAGTTTCCCGCCGGCGGGTCATCCTGCGTCACCGATGCCTGCCATGGAGCCAGCGGCATCGTGTACGTGCTGGAAGGGAAGTTGCAGTTGGATGCGGGTGGGATGTCTGAGGTGCTTGAGGCCGGCGATTGCGCCTATATGGAAAGCGAGATGGCTCTGGCCTGGAGCGCGGCAGGCAAGCACCGTTGCCGCATTTTGGCGGTGAAGCCCGCCCGCCCGCGCGCTGAAGATTGACCGGTGCTACTTGGCGACGCGAGCGATCAACTGAAATGAGTCGAGAAAGCGCGTCGCGCCGGCAAACGGCTGTCCGAGAGGCGCGGCGGTCAACGTCTGGTAGAGCGTGGTGCCCACCAGGTAAATGCGCGCCGAGAAGTGCATGGTGTCGCTCTCTGCCTCGAACTCCCTGCCGGGATAGGTCCCCAGGGTGATCTTTTTCCCGCTTATGAGGTGACCGCTGACGTTTGAAATAGCTCCTTCTTGAGCGCCGTCAAGCAAAGCGTCGGGGGTCCTGCCCGCAGCCGCCGCGCCGTAATCGCAGACCCCGACGAAGATCGCCGCCTCACCTTGCTGCACAATATATGCGCGCAATTCGAAAGTGCCCGCTGCGGTGGGAACATCTTTCTTCTGCATCTCAGGCTCGGACGGGAAGGAAGCGCTGAACCCATCCGTCGGATAGCTGAGAGTCTTCCACTCCGCTGTCTGTGTGGTGGGTGCGGCGGGGGGCTGTGCGCTAGGTGCGGCGGAGGTCTGCGCGCTGATTTCAGCGGTAAGGCAGAGAAGGGCAGCGCAGAGAGCAAATCGGCAACTCGAAGGCAGGCGCAATGTCAGGCGGTTGGTGTGCATGGCTCTTGATCTCCTTTTTCCTGTCGAGGACGGACTTTCATCCTGCCACCGCGGACCTGTTGGGATGGTAGAGACTAGAGTCTAGCACCCTATTGGCAATCGAAGCGCTTCCCCAGGAACGTGCCCCTTGTCTTTGCCGGTTGCGGGGCCAGTCTGTAGGATGGTCTGGAATCCAAGAAACCGGAGAGTATGCGACCGAACGCGAATTTGATGAAGGCGACATTGACCGGTGCGTTGGGCGGCCTGCTCTTCGGCTTCGACACGATTGTTATCTCCGGCGCCATCGATGCCTTGGTTCGCCTCTACAATTTGAGTCCACAGAATAAAGGCTTGACGGTCGCGATCGGTCTCATTGGCACCGTGGTTGGCGCGCTCGGCGCCGGCGTCGTAGGGCAAAAGCTCGGCGGACGCGAAACCCTGCGCATTACGGCCGTCCTTTACGTGGTCTCAGCCGTGGGTTGCGGTCTGGCCTGGAGTTGGCCGGCCTTCATGCTCTTCCGCTTTGTCGGCGGGCTGGGCATTGGAGCCTCATCGGTACTCGGGCCGGTCTACATCGCCGAACTCGCTCCGGCTAAGTGGCGCGGCAGGCTGGTGAGCGCCTTCCAGCTCAACGTGGTCTTTGGCATCATGGTGGCCTACACCTCAAACTACGCCATTCGCCTGATGCACCTGGGCGCGGCGGAGTGGCGTTGGCAGATCGGCATCTCCGCGATCCCGGCGATTGCGTTCCTGGCGTTGCTCTTCGGCATTCCCCGCAGCCCGCGCTGGTCGGCTGCGCGCAACCAGAACGACGAAGCGCTGGCCGTGCTGCGTCTCATGGGCGAAGCCGAGCCCGAGGCCGAGTTGGCCGAGATTCAGAAAGCGCTAGCCCAGGAACACGCCACGGCCCGCGAGCCGGTCTTCCGCTGGAAGTACAGCTATCCCTTGTTTCTCGCCATCAGCATCGGCGCATTCAATCAACTGGCCGGCATCAACGCCATCCTTTACTACTTGAACAACATCTTTGCCGCGGCTGGATTCAGCCAGATCTCCAGCGATCAGCAGGCTATCGCCATCGGCGCGACGAACTTTCTCTTCACGCTGGTAGGCATGTCGTTGATCGACAAGCTGGGCCGCAAAACTCTGTTACTCATCGGCGCGGCGGGCACGGCGACTTGCCTCGCTGGTGTCTCGTGGCTCTTCGCCACTAACTCGCATCCAGGGGCGTTGCTCTGGCTGCTGGTGACTTACATCGCCTTCTTTTCTGTTTCGCAGGGCGCGGTCATCTGGGTCTATATCGGCGAAGTGTTTCCCAATCACGTTCGTTCAAAGGGCCAAGGAGTTGGCAGCGCCAGCCATTGGTTCATGAACGCTGCGATCGCCCTGGAGTTTCCGGTGGTGGTGCATTCGATGAGCACGGCAACGCCATTCACTTTCTTTGCCATCATGACTGTGGTGCAGTTCATTGTTGTTCTGTTCTTCTATCCCGAGACCAAGGGCCAGACGCTGGAGGCGTTGCAGCGCAGGCTGATGAAGGCGGATTAGCGGAGTGGAGTTGAAGCATGCAAGGCTGAGGCTCAGGAATAGTTGAAACCCCTCTCGCTCCACCTGTTCATGACAGAAGTCACCGGAGCCTCGCACCGAATGGTGTTCTATATAATCTGAGGGTAACGCCGGGGCTTATCCCAATCCCGGTTACCCAGACTGAGCGTGAGGACCATGATGGAGCAGACGACGGTTTCGCCTGCGGAGCAGGGTGGGGAAGCGACACAGGCCGCGCCTGAGGCGGGCTTTGCCTGGAGGCCCCAGGCCTTGAAGCTCGCGGAAGATTCGCCGCTTGCTGCCGCCAGTTCTCCTGAGGCCGAGGCCTTCCGCCAGGAGATCATTCGCGCCGGACACAAGCTTTGGCAGCGCCAGTATGTGGACGGCAACGGCGGCAATATCAGCGTCCGGCTGGGTTCGCAATATGTGCTCTGCACGCCGACCATGGTCAGCAAAGAGGACCTTGTCCCCGCCGACATCTGCCTCTCGGACCTCAACGGCAACATTCTGGCAGGAGACCGTTCGCGCACCAGCGAGCTGCTCTTGCATCTGGAGATTTACAAGGCGAATCCGCGAGCGCGCGCCGTGGTGCACTGCCATCCGCCTTATGCCACGGCCTTTGCCGTGACCGGCACGACACCGCCAAACGGGCTGATTACCGAGTATGAAATCTTTATCGGTCCGGCAGCGGTTGCGCCCTATGAGACTCC
>JBEKOA010000060.1:0-23278 GCA_049522255.1 Occallatibacter sp. | reverse complement strand
TCTTCAGCCGTGGAAAAGGCCAACAGGCAGCGGCGTCTTTGCTCGGCCTCCAGTTCGGCCTTAAGCTCGGCGCAGCCATGCGGATGACGGTCGATGATCGCCACGCGCCCCAGCGAGCGCAGATGCAGATGAATCGCCTCGGCTTGCTGGTAGTCATTCATAAAACACTGCGCAATGGCTACAATTCACTTGCTCGCGGTAGCAGGCGCGGAAGCTGACGCCGCTGCCGGCTCCCTCACCAGCACGGCAAAGCGCGGAAAGGCAAAGCTGCCTCCGGCGTCGTCGATCACGTTCAACTGGCAAATGTACTGACCCGGCTTGAGTCCGCTGAGCGGTACATCCAGCTCGATTGCCACGGCATCGCGCCCCTCAACATTGACGGCTTTGGCCTGCACCAGCGGTGTCTCGTAGACTTTCGTCGAGCCTTGAATCAACTCGAGACTGCTGAGGAGGCTAATGCCCGGCTTGCCCCCTCTCGGCTGGTTTTCGGCCGGTTTCTCACGCGCTGGAGCATAGATTTCGTAGAGCAGATAAAGGTGTTGGTCCTGGCGGAAGACATGGCTGATGTTCGGCACATACTCCTCGCCGCCGCGGATCATGGGGCTCGTCTTCTTGCTCGGCTGGCGCATCGACGCCAGGACGATCGAACTCATTTTGAGTGGCGACTTCTTCATCTCCGGCAACGTGATGTCGGCCTCGAAGGAGCCCATGCGCCCAGTCTGGTTTTCGCGAACGACGAATTTGAGATGATATTTGCCCGGCGGTAAATTAAAGCTGGTTGTGTACTGAATATTCTTCTGCCGCGCCTGCAAAGTTGGGTCGAGATTAAGCTTGACCGTTTCACGCGCCTGACCGATAGGCCGCTTGGCCTCGTCGATCACCGTGCCAATAATATCCAGCGTGGCCTTGTCCTTGTCGCCGCCATTGACAAAGGGAATCTGCGACCCCGGCACAATCAGCGAAACCGGCACAAAGAAGCGGTTCTCATCTAATCTGAAGTACATCGCATCGAGATAGACCGCCATGTCCGTCGCGGGCAAGTCGCTGGATAACTGATCCTGGAGTTCCTGCTCGCGGTCTTCCTTGCCCGAGTGCTTGAAATCGGCCGGAGCATAATATCCGGGCCTGTATTCGAGCTTGATTCCGGGCCGGTTGATCTTGATGGTCAACTTACGATAACGGCCATCGCGCGCCAGATTGGAGCTATGGAAGCCGATGGCATAATAAGCCGAGGTATCGCGCTGCACCCGTTCGAAGGCCGGAGCGAAATCATTCGAGTCGAAGAAGGCCTTGCCGCCCGTATCGGAGCTGAGTGTGGCCATCACCTCCTGCGTGGCGAAGTTCGCGTTCATGTTATTCGCGAGCGCGCCGCCGTTGTAGGCGCCGGTTCCGCGCAGGCTGCCGGTCGAGGCGTCGCCCAGCGGAGAGATCGCTTGCAAGCCGCGCGTGTCCACGCTGTAAATGGCGAGATTGGCGCGCACCGCCGCGTTGATCGCGGCTCTCAGCGATGCCTGGTTCTCAATTCCATCGCGCGAGATGCCGCCGGAAAAGTAGAGGAGAGATTTCTTTTCGCCGATTCTCTCGAGCGACTTGGAGATCGCTCTTAGCGCAAATAACTCGCGGTCGGTGTTGAGGTCGTTATATTCGCTCTCGTCAGGCGTGTATCCGGTGGTATCTTCAACTTGATTCGAGTTTGCGTCGGCGCCCTGCTCAAAACCTTGCCCTTCAGTGCCGTTATAAATGCCGACCTCGTTGATCAGCGCCTCCTTATCGGCGGTAAAGTCCTGGTCGACCTTGAGCGTGTCGCCGAGCGATACCAGTGCGACTAAGTCGGCAGGCTGCATCTTGGTGCGTAAAAACTCCTGCGCCGCCTCAACGCTCCGGTCCAAGTCTTCCGGCTGCATCGAAGTCAGATCGAAGAACATGACAATCAGGCGATGGTTGCGCAGATCCTCAGGGCGTGCCACCACGACGGCCTTGCTCCCGCTACCGCCCGCGGCAAGCCCGCTGACCGTAGCCTCGTTGAGCGGCGATGCCATCTCCACGCTCTGAAAATCGAAGCTTGCGATCTGCTGCTGTTTTCCATTCTCATAAATCGCGAAGTCGCTCTGCTTGAGTCCGCGCACAAACTCGCCCGTCTTCGCATCGCGAGCTACCACGTTAGTCAGCACCAGTTCGCCGGTCATCTTGAGCACAAACCCGCCCTGCGGCGTGTTGGATATCTGACCCGGCGTAGCAGGAGGGGCCTGTGCGGCATTCTGAGCAAGGACCGGCGCAAGCAGCGTGCCCCCAATCACCAGCGCCACCGCCGCGATTACTGCTCCGATCTTTTGCACCCAGCCTCTCATTTCCTTCCTTCCAACATCGACCTGTCATCCTGAGCAGACCCTGCGCATCGCGAAGGGGCAGTCGAAGGACCTGCTTTTGTTCTTCTCATCATCGATCCGATAATAAGAGTTGTCCGCTAACTAAAACCTGAAGCGGGCTGTGAACTGAAACGCCCGCATGGAGCCAGCCGAAGTCACCCGCCCAAAGGGCGTCGACGTGCTGCTGTCTAAGCCGGAGTACAGCGTGGTGTCAACGCCCGAATACTGCACTGTATTAAAGACATTGTTGGCCGTGGCGCGGAATTCCATGCTGCGCGTATCGCCCAATTGCATCGTCTTCGAAAGCGACATGTTGTTCTGAACGGTCCCTGGCCCAGGGATTGAGTTGCGCGAAGCGCTGCCAAAAACAGCGCAAGGAAAGCTCGGATTGGTTGGCACAGGCGCCGAGAAGGCAGCTGTGTTAAACCACTGATCCAGCGACCCGCCCCCGGCCGTGAGTGACTTTGTAAAGTCCCGGTTGGGCCGCAGCGTACCGGCGGTGCCACACTCTACACTCGAATCCGCCGCCTGATAGGTAGGGGAAAGCGGCGTCCCGGTGGCGAAAGTAAAGCTGCCGGAGACCGAAAATCCCTCAAGAATATGCGAGCCGGTTCCGCTGGTAACCCAGTACTTATCCTTGCCGAAGGGTAACTCGTAAAGATAAGTCCCGCTGACCTTATGTCGCTGGTCGAAGCTGGAGTTACCCTCCTCGGCAGCCAGATCCTGCCAGTTCTGCGCCACGACCGTCGAGGTTCCGCCCACCGAGCCTGCATCGTCGATCGAATGCGAGTACTGATAATTTGCTCCCAGCGCTATGCCGCTCGATAGCCGTTTGTTCACCCGCACAGTGCCTGCATTGAAACGGGAGAAAGCCCCTGCCTGCTCATAGTTGAAAATCTGGCCTGTAGGGTCGGTGAGTGGACTGCTCGCACTGGCGCGCGGAGCGCTCGTAACGTCCAGATGAGTTCCCCTCGACCCGTTGTACCCAACATTCAGCACTACTCCCCAGCGCAGCGTTTTTTGCACGTCGAGGTTCCAGGCCCCGACAGAAGGTAAGTGGTAATACGGGTCGAGCGCATAGTTACCAACTGTATCCGGTGCGGGAAACCCATTTGCAAGTGAGAGACAGTCGGTGATCGCGGACAGGCATTCTGTGATTGCTTCATTGGTCTGCTCATTGGCGAAGGGAGGCTGATGTGCCATTGTCATGGCAAAGGTGGCGTACTGGCCAACGGTGTAGTTCACGCCGAAACCCGCTCGTACCACGGTTTGTTTGGGCAGCCGTAGCGCCACGCCCACACGCGGCGCAATAGCAGTGCGAAAAGGGAAGACCAGCGAATCTGGCAGTTTGCCGCTGAAGGAGCCGGTTCCGCCGGATTGCACCTCGGAGACACCGTCGAACGCCCTCCCGGGATCCGTATCCACAAATGCCAGATGCCCGTATCTATCAGTGTATGGCGCGAAGAACTCGTAGCGGAGTCCGTAATTCAGCGTGAGATTGGGCCGCGCGCGCCAATCGTCCTGGGCATACACGTCCATTACATTGTCGCGCAGATAGCCTTTGGCCGCCGAAGAGTCGATGGAAGTCTCACGCGGCTCGCCCAGCAGGAAGTCCCCCAGTGCGGAGCCGGTGTAGATGCCGGTGAAATAAAAAGTCCCGGTCGAGTTGGAGCCGCCAAGAAAGTCGCGATGCACCCGGCGATAATCGCCGCCGAAGCGCAGATTGTGTTTGCCGTGAATCCAACTCAGCGCCTCTGAGAGCGCAATCGTCTGTGCCAGCGAAAAGCTCGGTTGCTGCTGGTTGAGACCATCGAAACTGCTGAGTGTTACGTTGGGAAGTCCGTAATTGAGCGGGCTCGAATTCAGTGGAGTGCCGTTTGGCCCCAGGATGCCATTCTGCGTGGCCACATCTGCGCCGTTTGTGAAGAAGTTTGTCGTCTGGCTTGCGGTGCGATTCCAGTTGGCGTTGAAGATGTTGGTTACTTTGTGGTAACCGACGGTGTAGCCAGCCTGCAGCGAGTTAGAGTGCGACGAAGTTTTCCCTCCTAATTGCGGAAAGATATTGACATTGTCTGAGGCGGAGTCAGTCCAGTTGTAGTTGATGTTGATGCTCTGGCGCAGGCCCTGGTTCTGTGATCGGCGACCCCCGCCGCCACCGCGTCCACCTAGCCCGGCCAGCGTAGCGTTCTTGCCCAGACTGCGCATGTAGCGCACGCCGGCCTGGGTCGAGTTCGACTGCGCGGTGGTCAACAGATGATAGTTTTGCGCGTAACCAGGCAGATTAGGCAGAGGAAAGAATTGGAGCAAATTCGTGGCGGTAGTCACGGGAGTAATTGGTGCAGCGAGACCTGGAATGTCTCCGGCCCGCTCGTTGGCCGTACCAAAGTCGCCATCCGTCGGCACCGTCGCATATTCGTCCAGCGGACTCGAACTGCGCGTGCCGGAGAGAGTGAGGAAGACGGTGTCCTTGCCGCTGGGCTTGGTCAGATGCGGCAGATAAGGCGCGCTCATGAAGGTGATGCCGAAGCGGTTCGTGCCTGAGGCGGGCTGCTGCTGCGGCTGGCCGCGGAGAGAAAACGGCTCCGCATTGAGCGCAGCGTTGCTGCCGATCCAGAAGATGGCGCCGTGGGGCTGACCGGGGTTGAAGCCGCGAAAGTTGCCCCGTCCGCCCCCACCAAATCCACCCCCGCCAAAACCGCCTCCACCAAATCCCCCACCACCGAAGAGGCCGCCGCCCCCGCCGCCGAGGCCGCCGAAGTTGCCTCCTGCTTCAGCATTCTGTCCGCCCGGCAAAGCTCCCTGCGCGCGAAGGGACTCGACAGCGTCGCGGATGCGGTCCATGTCCAGCCCGGCCAGCGGACTCACCGCCCCCGCTTGACCGCTGATGGCAACCGAATCGCCGCCAAAGTCGGAGTTCCCGGCAATCGATGGCAGAGCCGCGCCCGCCGCGCCTGAGGCTCCGGCCTGGGTCTCGGTGTCGGCTCCCAATGCGTTCATCAGGTTCAGGCTCTGTGTGCCATTGGTGGCCAACTGGCGGATCGCCTCGGTTGAAGCTTGTGTACCTTGCTCCTCGCGCTGCGCCTGCTGGGCGGCGCGCGAGGCGAGCATCAGGTCGAAGTTGACCGTCTGGTCGTGGCTGGCGGCGTTGAGGACGGCCTCCGCGGCGCCGGGCGCAAAGGCCGCGAATTGCGTGCGAACAACATAGCGGCCATTCTGCGCAAGGTTCATTGCCCATGCGCCGCCGAGGTCGGTGGTGGTTTGGATGCGCTTGCCGGTCAGCGTGTTCTGCGCGGTCACGGTGACGCCGGGCAGTGGAATGTTGCCGCTCTTGACCACGCCGTGCAGCCTTCCGCCGGTTACGGCCGGTGTCCGCGGCGCCGGCGCGCTGGAACCCGGATCAGTCGCGGCAGGCTGGGTCTGGGGCGTAGCCGGAGACTGGGCCAGGGCGGCAAGGCCGCCAGCCAAGAAAACTTCCGCCACCACTCCCCACCGCATGGTTCGTCGCCGCATGGTTGCGCCCTGCCATTTTGAGTCCGCATTCATTCAGACGGTCTATGCGCCACCAAGGTTTACGGGTTCACGCCTTTTTCACACGCGTGACTGCCAAGCGGCAACGGGCGGATCTGTTTTGAGAAGTGCGACAAATGTGCTTGCATTCTCCCCAGTACCATGCTAACTATTATGTTAATAATCTTTTGATTGCTACCTTGCAAGTAAATTCGGTAGGCAATCGGACAGGACATCGCTCGTGATCAAGATTGGCACCGCTATTCGCGCTCACCGGCTGCAAAAGGGACTTTCCCAGGGCGACATCGAAAAAAAGACCGGCTTGCTGCGCTGCTACCTCTCGCGCGTGGAAAACGGCCACACCGTGCCGTCGCTGGATACGCTCTCGAAGATTGCCCGGGCGCTCGATCTGCCTATCACACAATTCTTTGCCGACGAGTCGCTGGGCCGCCAGACCAACCTGCAAAAGCTCTCCGATGAGGAACTCCGCTTTCTGACCCAGATCCGCCGCTATTCAACGAATCTGAATGAGAGCGATCGCAAACTGCTGTTGGTGATGGTAAAAAAGTTCGCCGCCACAGCGACGCGATAGCAAGCGCGGAAGTTCTTCGATCGGGACCAAGGCATTGTCAAGCGAGGAACCCTGACGGCGTGAGAGCGGCGCTTATCTTGACAGAGTGTTGGGGGCCGGACCATTGGGAAGGTCGCGCTGCATCATCCATCGGCGGCCGATTTCAAGCGCCCTGCAAATCATCGATCCGGCGTGGATCGCTGAAGCCTGGAACCGGTCTCATAAACCTGCTTCATCGGCCTGTGTGGCTCATTCGCCTTGCCTTGTTGGCGGGCCTCACGGTCGGCGAAATGAGATCCCAGGCATTTATGAGACCGGTTGTAGATATCCAATAAATATAAGCATCATCCGACACCGCAGCTCTCAAGATACCCTTGGGCCAGCGACTCGATCCTTCGAAGTGACGTCCTGAGCAATAAGAAAGCATCGGTTCGGTATATTCTCCTCTCGCTGCGTCTCCTTTCAAGGTTCGCAATAAGGTACCTAAGTCACTTTCCTTCCTGGTAAGGTGCGTGCCGGCGATATGAACAAGTCCGTCGTGTAACAAATCGAGAGCAAGCGATGTGATAACTGATAGGAGCCAAGGACGCCTCCGCCCTGAAGTTCATTGCTTAGTTCCCGCGTGGACGCTTGCCCCTCCACTTTGCTTATCCACGCCATCTTAGGGTGTGGGCAAGCGGACCCCCGCTTAGCCCTGTATGAGGATGCGGAACAGGCTGTGTGGCAAGAAACTAAAGTTTCGCTCACGACTCGACATGAATATAACCCGTTCCTATTCAGCGAATTAAAAGGTTGGTTCAGAAGAAGTTTTTTGTCCAAATGCCTGGAGCGTACTGGCGACGCGCATGGCGCACTTAACTCCATTACCGCAAGGAAATGAACCGGAGCATTGAATTAATTAAGGCATGCGGCCGATGTTGAAGAAGCGGCGAAGCATCATCCGGCGATCGCGTGCCATTGACGCGGCATATTGAACTCTCGGCTGCATGCAATCCGCAAGTTGGGCATCGTCGAGGAATACTGTCATGCCACGATCGGTCTTGAAGAGCTTTTTCCTCTATCGGTGCGGAGGGAGAGGGACCTGAACGACACAAGCGACAGCCGACAGGCTGTGATGCGGCAGTAGTCGTTCGGTTCGAAGATCAGCTCCGGAGCGGACGACGCGGCGGCACCTTCCTTGAAGTTTCAGAAGCGCAGGTTGTTCAGCGTTTTCCTGATCTGGCAATTTCAATTACACCCTGACTCCCTGAGAGCCAGTCATTCATGACGGAGGATTTCAAAATGTCTGAAATGCGATTTACACCAGTGGCCACGACGCGCAAACTGGCTCTTGCAACAACTACAAGTGCTATCAAGGGCTGCGGCAGCCTGGCAATCCTGCTGCTGTTCCTGCTGGCAGTCGCGACCAGCGCCAATGCGTTGACTACGACAACAACGACCCTAACTGCTCCGGTAGCATCCGCGACCTACGCCTCTGGCGCCACCGTGACAATGACCGCAACTGTCTCACCGTCGGCGGCGACAGGAACCGTGACCTTCAAGAACGGCGCCACCTCGGTGGGAACATGCACCCTTTCAGCAGGCACGTGTTCCGCTACTTCCACCGCACTGCCGGTGGGAGCTGCCTCACTGACGGCCAATTACCCTGCAGGAACCACTTACGCCGCCAGCGCCTCTGGCGCGACGAGCATCACCATCACCTCCACCCCCACCGTGACGCTGGCAGCCACGGTCAACGGCGCAGCGATTCCCGTCGCCGGCACAGCCGCTGGCAGCGCTGTGAAGCTGGTCGCGACTCTATCGCCGGTGGCGGCGACAGGCACCGTGAACTTCTACAACGGAGGCTCAACATCGGGCACCCTGGTGGGAACATGCACCCTTGCCTCCGGCACATGTAGCGCTGTCGTCACTTCACTGCCCACGGCTACCAACTCAGTGACGGCCGTGTATGCCGGAGCTGGGGATTACCTGACCAATACTTCAGCAGCCACCAGCATCAAAGTGATTGCTGGAACGACATCGACAACTTCGCTGCTGGTCGCGCTGACATCCGCGCCGACCGTTGCAGTCGCCACCGCGGCCTCTGGCATCAGCGTGACCCTGACCGCGACCGTACCCGCGGCGGCGACAGGCACCGTGTCTTTCTACGACGGAATCACGTTGTTGTCAGCCACTCCATCAACGATCGCTTCCGGAAAGGCCACTCTGGCCGTTACCACACTGGCGATTGGCTCACACTCCATCACGGCTACTTATGGTGGAAGTGCGACTTATGACCCCAGCAGCACCTCCTCGGCGTCGAGCCTCACCGTCACATCCACCCCCACGGTGACACTGACAGGTCTGGTTAACGGTGCAGCGATTCCCGCCGCCGGCACAGCCACTGGCAGCCCCATCACACTGACCGCGGTCTTATCGCCCACGACGGCGCCAGGCACCGTGAACTTCTACTCGGGAGGCGCAACTGGCACCTTGGTGGGAACATGCACCCTTGCCTCCGGCACTTGCAGCGCCGTCGCCAGCTTCTCGGCGGCCAACACCTACTCACTGACGGCTGTCTATGCTGGAAGTTCACCCTACCAGACCAATACTTCAGCGGCCCTCAGCGTCAAAGTTATTGCTGGAACTGTATCGTCGACGACGCTGACTCCTTCGGTGTCCACCGTTGGCGCTGCCACAGCATTGACACTGACTGCGGGCGTTACGCCTTCGGCGGCGACCGGCTCCGTGGCCTTCTACATGGGAGGCACGACCCTGCTGGGAACCGGAACTCTCACCAGTGGAACGGCTACGTTATCCCGCACCAGCTTCTTGACTCCTCTGCTGTCCGGAGCAAACTCCATCACAGCTAAGTATTTGGGAAATGCGACCTATAGCCCAAGCACTTCCGCTGCGTCGATCGTTACAGATTCCACTCCCACGACGACCTCGCTGGCAGTCTCGAATGCCTCACCCTACTATGGCAACAGCGTTACGCTGACCGCGACCGTTTCGGCCACGGCGGCGACCGGTACCGTGACCTTCTATGACAACGGCACCTCAATTGGAACCGGGACTGTCGGCGCTGTCACTCCTGGAAAGGCCACGCTGCAACTCTCCTCGCTGTTGGTCGCCACACACCCCCTCTACGCTATCTATGGTGGAGATTCGACCTATGCCGGCAGCAACTCAACCTCCGCACCTGTGTTCGTCACCGTTCAGCCCACCACCACCACAGCCTCGCTGGTAGCCTCAGGAGCAGCCACCCAACTTCCTGGCAGCGTCGTCACGCTGACCGCGTCCGTAACACCCACAGTGGGTTCAGCTGCGATCTCTTCGGGGAACGTAAGCTTCTACGATAGCTCCACCTACCTGGGAAAAGCGTCTGTCGTTGCAGGAATCGCCATTCTGTCCCCGTCCATCACGCCAGCGATCGGTCAGCACTATTTCATCGCTTCGTATGGCGGAGTCTACAATTCTGGAACAGCAGAAATCGCCACCAGCCTCTCCCACGCGGCGCAAGTGGACATCAGTGCGCAGCAGACGATCACCTTTACGGCGCTTGCCACCCCGGTGACCTACGGCGCTTCGCCAGTTTCGCTGTCGGCTACGTCAATCTCGGGCTTGACCGTGACTTTCACCGGGAGCGGCGCTTGTTCAGCTTCCGGCACTACGCTTACCTATCTCAGCGCCGGCACATGCACGGTGACCGCATCGCAGGCTGGCAACAACTCCTATGCCGCGGCGACTCCGGTGCAACAGACCGTGGTTGTGAGTCCAGCGCCTTTGACCATTACCGCCTCCAGTCCCTCCGCGATAACCTATGGCGCCGCCGTTCCTGTGATCACGGCGACCTATAGTCCTTTTGTCGGCGCGGATACCAAATGGACGTTGACCACAAGGCCCACCTGCACTACGGTCTACACGACCACCAGCGCGCCGGCATCGTACGCAACCAGCTGCTCCGGTGCGGCGGACTCCAACTACTCGATTTCCTACGTGAATGGTTCGGTTACCGTGAACCAGGCCTCGCAGACGATCGGCCACTTCTATCCCACGGCTGTGCTCTATGGAGCGTCGGTTCCACTCGCGGCAACTGCAACCTCCGGCCTGACGGTCAGCTACAGCCTGGTCTCCGGTCCGGGAACGATCAGTGGACCCAACGTGATAGCCACCGGGGTTGGAACCATTGTGGTAGCGGCTAACCAGTCAGGGAACGCCAACTACACAGCGGCGGCTCAGGCGACAAAGACGGTGACGGTCTATCCGGCGCCTTTGACTGTCACCGGCGCCTCCACTCCCTCTTCGGTATCCTATGGCGCAGTTGCTCCCTCTCTCAGCGCAACCTATTCTGGATTTGCCAACGGCGACAGCAGCTCATCGTTAACCTCGGCGCCGACCTGCTTCACGGCCTACACGACGAGCAGCGCTCCCGGATCGTACCCCGTTATCTGCTACGGAGCGGTCGACCCCAACTACGACATTACCTACACGTCCGGTTCAATCAGCGTGGTCAAGGCAGTGCCGACGGTCGCCGGCTGGCCCACCGCCACTGCGATCACCTACGGTCAGGCTTTGTCCGCATCCACGCTCAGCGGCGGCGCTTCGAATGGCACCTTCGCGTGGACTACCTCCACCACGAAACCCGGCGCGGGCACTCCTTCCGAGGGTGTGACCTTCTCTCCCACGAATTCGACAGACTACACCAACGCGACGGGCACAGTTAGCCTTACCGTGAACCAGGCGACACCGACGGTCAACACCTTGCCGACGGCCAGCTCTGTTCAGTATGGTGCGGCATTGTCTACGTCCAAACTCAGCGGCGGATCTGGCAGCACGCCTGGCGCCTTCACGTGGACCAGCCCCGCCACATCCCTCACAACCATAGGCCCGAATTCCGAGAGCGTAACCTTTAATCCGACGGATTCGATTGACTACACCACGGCGACAACCTCAGTAAGCGTGAATGTGATCAAGGCGACGCAGACGATTACGTGGCCGACGGCCACCCCGATCACCTACGGTGCAGCTCTGAGCACCTCCTCATTCATCGGCGGCTCTTCCAGCGTAGGCGGCACCTTCACCTGGACCAACCCCACCTATGTCCCGGCCGCGGGCGCACCTTCCGAGAGCGTGACCTTTACGCCTTCGGATCAGACGGAATATACCACGGTCACACACCCAGTAAGCATTACCGTGGCCAAGGCTCTGCCATCGGTCGCCGTCTGGCCGACCGCCTCTCCGATCACCTATGGGCAGACGCTGAACAGCTCCGTCCTAACCGGCGGTTCTGCTGGTGGACGCTTTACATGGACCACTCCCGGCACAATACCCACCGCGGGCACGAATTCCTATGACGTGACCTTCACGCCGACGAATACAACTGACTACACTACAGCGCCGGGTACAGTGAGCGTTACCGTGAGCCAGGAGTTGCCGACGATCTCAGTCTTGCCGACAGCCCCATCGATCACCTTCGGTCAGACGCTGAACAGCTCCACTCTAACCGGTGGTACTGCCAGCACAGACGGCTCCTTCAACTGGACCGACAACTCAATACAGCCCCCAGTCGGCACCACGCAGTACAGCGTGACCTTCACGCCCAGCGATAGCGTCGACTTCGGCACCGCAACCACATTTGTGTATATCACCGTCAACGCCTGCGGCTTGCAGGACACCACCAATTCTTCTTACTCCACAGCGCTGAATGTCTACACAGCAGGCGCGTCCGCGGCCAATCTCACTCTCGACGCCGAGGGCATTAACGAGAGCGCCATCTGCGCCGTCAACAGCGGTCCAACCGATAGCTGGTCTGTTGCCGTAAGTTATCCCTTCATCACCTCTGGAACCGCAAGTACGTACACCCCTGACTCCAGTTCCAACGGCACCAACGCCGCGGTCCTGGCCTACGGAACGGTAGCCACTGTGTCGACCGGCTCCACGATCACGATCACCGATGATGGTGCTGGCGATCCTGGCTCCATCAGCACATTCAACGACTACACCAACGGCGTCTTCGCCTCGATGGGCGGCACCGTCAACATCTCCGATGCAGTCATCAACACCTACGGGAACAGCGCGCACGCATTGGAAGCAACCAATGAAGGCTCTTTGATTCTCGCCAATGTTGTGGCCAACACCTCAGGCACAAACAGTTCCGTTCTTGTGGCTGGAGTTGGCGGCGGCAATGTAACGTCGGCAAGCGGCACCTACACCTCCACCGGTTATCGCTCCTCGGGCATTAGAGCCGCGGGCACGGGCAGCTCGGTTGCCCTATCCGGCGACATCGTCTCGGCGCAGAATGCTTCGGCTGTGGTGGTCGAGGGCGGCAACTCGGTGGCGATCACCGGCGGAGCCACACTCTCCAGCGCTCTGGGCGACGATCATGGCATCTTCCTGTACGAAGGCAATTCGGGAGACGCCGCGGCCGGCCCCAGCACCTTCACCATGACCAATGGTTCCATCACCTACACCTGCGATGCGACGGATAGCTCGTCGAATCCTTGCCCAACCGGCTTGGCCTCCAATGATCAAAACAGCCCGGCCACGCTCTTCTCCGTCGCCAACACCACGGCCACCATCACGTTAACCGACGTGACAGTGACCAATACCACACCGACCGATGCAAACGCCAACGGAACCCTGCTCACCGCGGCGGCTCTCAACAGCGGCACCACCGGTTCCAACGGCGGAGTAGCAAACTTCAACGCCATCGGTGAAGCACTGACCGGCGACATCATTGTGGACGCCATCAGCACGGTGAACTTGAGCCTGGCTGCGGACACCGCAACTCCCGCCGTTCCCTCCACGCTAACCGGCACGATTAATGGTGCCAATGTCTCAGGAGCAACGGTAAACCTGACTCTCGATGCGACCAGCACATGGGTCGTCACCGGGAACTCTTACCTGACCACGCTGAACAACGCCGGCAGCGGCAACATCACCTGCTTTAGCACCGGCAATTGCTTGGTCTATGTCAATGGGCAACTACTGACCGGCGTTAACTAGACGCACAGAAAACAGGGGGCAGGAATCAGGGGGCTTGAATCGCCCCCTGCTTCCTGCCCCCTTTCTTTTTCTCTCGACTTTCTGCAAATCCCGTGCTGTGCGTTGAAAGGCTCTCGCCGCCTCTAGCTGACGCGCTCGATGACGACGGATTGAAGGACGACTGGCGTCTTGGGCTTGTCCTGGCCGCCGCGAGGGACCAAGGAGATTTTGGTCACGATCTCCCCGCCGTCGACAACTTCGCCGAAGATGGTGTGGTTGCCGGTGAGCCAGGGCGTGGGCGCGACGGTGATGAAGAACTGGCAGCCATTTGTTCCGGGGCCGCTGTTGGCCATGGCCAGCTTGCCAGGCTTGTCAAACTTGTGGGGCGAGCCCTTGGTCTCGTCGCCGAAGCGGTAGCCGGGTCCGCCCATGCCGGTGCCTGTGGGATCGCCGCCCTGAATCATGAAGTCGGGAATAACGCGGTGGAAGATGGTGCCATCGAAGAGCTTGTCGGTGGACTTCTTGTGGGTGTTGGGATGGGTCCACTCTTTGGAGCCCTCGGCCAGTTCGATGAAGTTCTTGACGGTGATGGGCGCGTCGGACTCAAAGAGCCGGACAGTGATCTTGCCTTCGGTGGTCGAGAAGACGGCGTAGGTTCCTGCTGCGAGTGACATTTGAAGCTCCTGTGGTCTCTGGGTTCTCATCTCCGAAGATCCGGAGTTGAAAGCCCGCAATGAAAAATCCTGGATTGGTTTGGGGAATTCGTGTGGGTCAATGAATCCCCGGTCTCAAAATCGAGATCTCTACCCCACGCACGCGGACCTGTCCGTGGGGACCGCGACCCTGGGGCGCCAATAGGTCATGGTTTCGGCCCAGCGGCGGTCGCGGCCGGCGGCAAGGGCTGGCCCTCGGAGACGATCGTCACCTTCTTCAGAACAACCGGTGTCAGCGGCTTGTCGTTGCCGTCGCGCTGGACAAGAGTGATGGTCTTTGCGACAAGCAGGCCGGATGCATCGCACTGGCCGAAGATGGTGTGGCGCCCG
Organism: Occallatibacter sp.; assembly: GCA_049522255.1. Taxonomy (GTDB): domain Bacteria; phylum Acidobacteriota; class Terriglobia; order Terriglobales; family Acidobacteriaceae; genus Telmatobacter. The sequence continues at coordinate 8,825 of JBEKOA010000060.1, read as the reverse complement.
TTGAGGTACTCGGTGGGCACGGTGGTGATGAAGAACTGGCTGCCATTGGTGTTGGGTCCGGAGTTGGCCATGGCGAGACGGCCGGGAACGTCGAAGCCGAGATTCGGGTTGAACTCGTCTTCAAACTTGTAGCCGGGATCGCCCATGCCGGTTCCGGCCGGGTCGCCGCCCTGGATCATGAAGTCGGGGATGACGCGATGAAAGATGGTGCCGTCATAAAGCGGCTTGTTGTGCTGGACCTTGTTGGTGTTGGGGTCGGTCCAGTCCTTCGTGCCTTGGGCCAAGGCGATGAAGTTGGCCACTGTTTTAGGCGCCTGCTGCTGAAAGAACTGGCAGGTGATGCGGCCCATGGAGGTGTCCATCACCACGGTAGGGCCATTGGGATGAATCAATGCCGCGGCGGTAGCGGCGGGTGCGTCGGGAAGGGCATCAGCCGGTTTGGTGGAGGTTTGGGCGTACACCGAGGTGGCGAGAGCCACGACCAGAGCGGGATGGAGAAGTGCATGTTCGAGTTTCATAACGACTCTGAGGGTAAATCATGCGGCGGGCAGGCGACCAGTGCGCAAGGACGCGAGAGTGAGTAAGTGGTGTAATTGGCTCAATGCGAACGGTGGACTTGCCTCCGATCGTATGTCATTCTGATGCGAGAGGGCCGATGAAAGCGATCAAGAGGCTTCTGTGCGTTACGGGCGCGGTTGCTGTGTTGGCAGCGATTGGATTCTGGGCTCGCCCCGTCAGTTACTTCAATGGAGCTTTGTATGTGCGGGAGTTGCTCTCCGGCGAAGAGAGCCGCTCGGTGCAAGTTGCGGGCCATCGCGTGCACTACCTCGCCGATGGGCCGGCCGATGGGCCGGCTGTGGTGCTGGTCCACGGGCTGGGCGGTCAAGCCGAGGACTGGAGGATGCTCACGCCCTATCTGGTGAAGGCCGGCTTCCGCGTTTATATGCCCGATCTGCCCGGCTTTGGGCGCAGCGAACGGCCAGCCGATTTCTCCTATTCGATCCATGACCAGGCCGACGCGGTCGTGGGATTTCTGGATGCCTTGGGACTGAAGCGGGTCGACCTGGGCGGCTGGTCGATGGGTGGGTGGATTGTGCAGCGCGTGGCCAGCGGGCATCCGGAGCGGGTGAGGCGGCTGATGCTGTTTGACGCTGCCGGCATCTACGAGAAGCCGGCCTGGGATACGCGGCTGTTTACGCCTGCCACTGCCGGCGAACTCGACCAACTTGATGCGCTGCTGATGCCCCATCCGCCTAAAGTGCCGGGCTTTGTCGCCAGGGACATTCTGCGCGAATCGAGCGGGCACGCGTGGGTGATCAATCGCGCGGTTGCGACCATGCTCACCGGGCAGGATGCCACGGATCATCTGCTGCCGGAGCTAAAGATGCCGGTGCTGATCGTGTGGGGCGCGGAGGACCGGATCACTCCGGTCAGCCAGGGCGAGAAGATGCACCAGCTTGTACCGCAATCGCAGTTGGAGGTCTTTGCCGGCTGCGGCCACCTGGCGCCCGGTCAGTGCACCGCGCAGATCGGACCTAAAGTGGTGGAGTTTGTGAAGCAGTAGATCGAGATTCTCTCTGGATTATGTAGTAACCAGAAAATTACCTGCAAGTTTTTCAAAATATAAATAGGGGGGTGGGGTACCCCGGCAGGGAACAGGGAAGAGGGAATATTCAGAGTTCGCGCCCCCGGATATTGTTCATCTCTATAGTGCGCCGAGGGAAGGTAATTCTCAGCAAACCTGATGTCGGAACCGCGGATCTTTCGATTTCGTTGGGAGCCCAGCTATGCCGGCGACGAAGATCAGTCGCTAGGGTGGCTGGGCGTCCAACTCCGGGCAAGGTGACAGTTCATTTGTAATCGAGTCCCAGACTCCGAATCTTAGACACCGATGACATCGCAGAGTTCCTTGACGGCGGCGGCGCTTTTCATCAGGGCGGCGTGCTCTTCTTCGTTGAGTTTGATCTCGACGATCTGTTCCAGACCAGCGGCGCCCAGCTTGCAGAGCACGCCCATGTAATAGCCGTTAATGCCGTATTCACCCTGGAGGTAAGCCGCGCAGGGCAGGATCTTCTTCTTGTCCTTGAGAATGGCTTCGGCCATCTCGACGGCCGCCGCCGAGGGCGCATAGTAGGCGCTGCCGGTCTTGAGGTATTTCACAATCTCGCCGCCGCCGTTGCGGGTGCGCTCAATGATGGCGTCGATTTTTTCCTTGGAGAGCAACTCGGTAATGGGAATCGAGGCGACCGTGGTGTAGCGGACGAGCGGGACCATCATGTCGCCGTGGCCGCCAAGCACGAGGCAGCTCATGTTTTCGACGCTGACTTGGAGTTCTTCTGCGATGAAGCTCTTGAAGCGGCCGGAGTCCAGAATCCCGGCCATGCCGATGACCCGTTCGCGGTTGAAGCCGGAGAGTTTGTAGGCGGCCTGCACCATCGCGTCGAGCGGGTTCGAGACGACGATGAGAATCGTCTCGGGCGAGTAGGCGACGACATTTTTGACCACGTCGGTCATGATTTTGTAGTTGGTGTGCAGCAGGTCGTCGCGGCTCATGCCGGGCTTGCGCGGCAGGCCGGCGGTGATGATCACAATGTCGCTGTCGGCGGTGTCGGCGTAGTCGTTCGAGCCGGTGATGTGAACGTCGGAGCGTTCGATGGGAAGAGCCTGGAGCAGGTCGAGCGCCTTGCCCTGCGGCACACCTTCGACGACGTCGATCATGACCACATCGGCCAGTTCCTTGGCCATGAGCCAGTGTGCTGCCGTCGAGCCGACGTTACCGGCGCCGATGATGCTTACTTTCTTGCGCATTGCTTTCCTCCTTGGGGAATGGGTGAGGCAGCTTACAGCCGACAGCTTACAGCTAACAGTGAACGGCTTGCAGCGGTAGGTTGTAACTGACTACTGTTAGTCCTTAGCTGTCAGATTTCCGATAATCCGAGTTGCAAATTCGCTGGTGCCTACCTTGGTTGCACCGGCGGTCTGGCGCTCGAAGTCATAGGTCACGTGCTTTTGCAGGATCGTCTTTTCGAGCGATGCCTCGATGAGTTTGGCGGCTTCTTTCCAGCCAATGTATTCGAGCAGCATGACGCCGGAGAGGATCACCGAGCCGGGATTGATCACATCTTTGTCGGCGTACTTGGGCGCGGTGCCGTGCGTGGCCTCGAAGACAGCGTAGCCATCACCGATGTTTGCTCCGGGGGCGATGCCAAGGCCGCCAACCTGCGCAGCGGCGGCGTCGGAGATGTAGTCGCCGTTGAGGTTGGTGGTGGCCAGGATGCTGTAGTCCTCGGGCCGGATGATGATCTGCTGAAAGATGGAGTCGGCGATGCGATCGTTGACGAGGATTTTGTTCTTCCATGAGCCGTCGCCGTGAGTTTTTCCGATGGAATCGAGGACGGATTTGATCTCGGCATAGATCGCATCGCGGAATGCCTGCGAGCCGAACTCAAGACCGGGCTCGATGAGAGCGGCATTCTCTTCGACTGTCAGGCCGGGATTGGCGTCCGCGTTCGCGAGAATCCAGCTCTCACGCTCGGTGACGGTCTCGGCGCGGAACTCTTGCTCGGCGACCTCGTAGCCCCACTCGCGGAATGCGCCTTCGGTGAACTTCTGAATGTTGCCTTTATGAACCAGAGTGACGGTCTTGCGGCCAGACTCGAGCGCGTGGCGAATGGCATAGCGCACGAGCCGTTTCGAGCCGAAGATGGAGATGGGCTTGATTCCAACGCCCGAGTCGGCGCGGACTTGCTTCTTGGTCTTGGAGAGCAGATCGTTGTTGAGGAAATCAATCAGCCGGGCGGCGTCCGGCGAGCCCTGCTTGAACTCGATGCCTGCGTAAACGTCTTCGGTGTTCTCGCGGAAGATGACGATGTCGACCCGTTCGGGATGCTTCACCGGGCTGGGGACGCCCTGGTAGTACTTGACCGGCCGCACGCAGGCGTAGAGGTCGAGGATCTGGCGCAGGGCCACGTTGAGCGAGCGAATGCCGCCGCCGACCGGCGTGGTCAACGGTCCCTTGATCGAGACTCTCAAGTCGCGGGCCGCGGCCACCGAGTCGTCCGGCAGCCAGGCTCCGAATTGGCGAAATGCCTTTTCGCCAGCGAAGATCTCAAACCAGCGAATGGCGCGCTTGCCGCCGTAGGCCTTTTCGACCGCGGCGTCGAAGACTCGCTGCGAGGCCTTCCAGATGTCGCGGCCCGTGCCGTCGCCCTCGATGAAAGGGATGATGGGCTGATCGGGCGCCACGATCTTCCCGTTGATGTATTCGATCGGTTGGCCGTCTTGCGGCAGTTCCAGTCCGTTGTAGGTGGCTTGCATTGGCTCTGAGAGATCCCTTCCCAAGTAGGTTAGAGGTTGAGGCTACCATCCGGGATTCAGGGTTTGCAATGGCTCCAGCATTCCGGTTCATGGCCACGCCCCAGGCGCGCAGCAAACGGGATTCATTTTGCAGGGAATCATGCCCGCCAGTGGGTGCCTCATGGGTTCTTCTGCTCATAAAGGGTGTACGACCCCTGCAAATCTTCTCCTCGGGCCACAAAGGAATGTATTTCGACCAAGCCCAGCTTCTGTGCGTAGGCCGGATCGAGTTTGGGATTCGATTGGATGAGAATCACAGGGAGCGGAGCGCTTCCGCGCGAAGTCTTAAGATCTTCGAGAGAGACTATCCGATAACTATCGAACTTGGTATTGAACACCACGTACGAACCGAAGCATTTGCAGCTCACAACATAGGTCGACGGCCGCTCGACATAGCCTATCACCGGTGTGGTCCAATGTCCGCCGAATACCAAAGGGTTCCTGTCCAAACCTTGTTGCTTGAGCCATGAGGCGACGTCTCCCGCGGCATACTTCGGGTGGGTCAAAATCGATGTGGTGTAGTAGATACCTGTCAGGGTTTGGAAGGCCAGGATCGCGAGAACCACAACGGAGGCGAGCGTCTGAGGTAATCGAAGCCTGCCTGCCTTGCCGGAGACGGTATATGCATCGATCATGAGTGCGAGAACAAAGACTGTGAAGAGCATGCCCAGGTGACGCAGATCCGGGTCTTTCACTGTGATGCCCATGGCAATCAAGAGCAACGTTGCAGCCGTGAGGAAAAACGTCCGGGCCTGGCTGGTGCGAAGCGCACCGGCAATCAGGATCATCAGAATAAGGGACAGTCCTATCGCCGGAAGGGAAAGATGATTGTCTGGGTCCAGCCAGCCGCGCACAGAAGCCGGCATGCTTTCAGGGCGCGCTGGGAGAAAGGCTTTCCAGGCTCTCTCTTCCGATTGGAGGATATTGAAGGCCATAGAATGCCGGCCCTCGGGCCATATTGGAACGTTGATATCCGCGGGCATGCGTACAGTCAGGTATGCGGTCGCCAGACTCGCAAGCAACACCACTAGCGCAATCCTGAATTCAGAGTCTAGGAATATCCTCCCCGATTTTTTCCAGCTATCGAGTTTGGCGAAGCAAAACGCCCACAGGGCGATGGCGCCAGCAACAGGAACTGCGAGAATATGCGTGTTCATTGCTAACGCGAGAAGGAGGATGGCCAACTTGCGATGCTGGCGCTCCCCGAGCAAGCAACGCGTCGCAGCCGTCAGCAACAGCATCGTCAGCATATAGCTTCTGGCCAGACCGCCATAGTAAGAGAAGACGTAGAAGGAGAAGACGATCAATACGCGCAGGGGCCAATGCAGTCTGCGAGCGGAAAGAACGAGCCAGGCCTCCGCCACGGCGAAGAGGTAGTTGATGACCTCCATGCTGACCGGGTTCCATGACATGTGGGCGGGGATGTACAACACCAGGTACCAAAACGCAGGATGCCCTTCGTAGCGCAGTGCGTGAAACAGATCGAAGAGAGAATGATTGTCGCGGGCAATCAGCCACGCCTGCATTTCGTCATTCCACAGCTGGTGACGAAAGGCAACCATGGCTAGCAGAAGCGCGAAGAGTACGGAGAGCGACCACTCGAATGCGCCATTGCGCGAGTTGTCCTCAGCCACCGCCGATTGACCGCCGCATTGAGCTGGAGGCGTTGCGGCCACCGGCACGGAGTGCGATGCGAGCATCTGTTCCCCTTTGACTATCGGAACCTGGAGTACCGGATCTGGACGATCGGGATTGTTGCGATTGTATCAACCTCAGCATTCGCGCATCGACTCTCCGGGGGGGTGGCGAGAAGGAGAACGCGGCTCGACGTACCTGAGAGCGATTGCGCTTCATGGAGTGCCGCATCAATGAGAAATCGATCAAACGCTGGCCTGGGAACGAGCTACCAGAAGGTTGAGGACCTGATTGAGGCTCTGGAAGGTCCGGTGCATCGATGATCGTTCTTGATGTCAACCTCCTTATCTGCGCATACGACACAACCTGCAAGGAGCACAAGAAGGCCCGAGTTTGGGTCGAGGACGTCTTCATTGGGGACGAGCCTGTGGGGTTGCCTTGGCAGACTCTCTCCGCTTTCCTGCGCATCCTCACGTATCCGGAGACCTTCGGCGAGCGCTTCAGCATGAAGCGAGCCGCCGGAATTGTCTGCGAGTGGCTGGCTTTGCCCCATGCGCGAATGCTGGTCCCTGGCGAAGGCCATTGGAGACTCTTCCAGGAGATGCTTGCGAAGGGCGATGTGAGGGGGAAGCTCACGAGCGGCGCGGCATTAGCTGCGTTGACAGTGGAGTACGGGGGTGTTCTGTACACAAATGACGGCGATTTCGCCGGTTTCCAGGATTGCGGCGGGTCCAGTCCGTTGTAGGTGGCTTGCATTGGCTCTGAAATGTCCCTTCCCCAGTAGTTTAGAGGTTGAGGCTACCATCCTGGATTCAGGGATTGCAATGGCGGGGGTGCGCATCCGGCGAGATGCCTTGACAAGAGAATTCGACCCCATGGTTCAGATACCCGGCCTTGAATCGACTACACTCTCTACATAACCTCAAGACAGGAGACACCGGAATGCGCTCAACGCTCTCTTTCGTGCCGCGCGGAAGTCTCGCGATTTTTCCGTTGCTGGCGGGCTTGGTCCTGCCAGTTCTTGCACAGGCTCCGGCCGTGCAGTCTGCTACAGCGGCTCTGGCGCCGTCGCACACCCCTGAAGTGACGGTAAAGATGAATACTCTGGCGCATCGCATTCTCAACGCGGGATTGAAGGGCAACGCTCTGAGTGGGGATGATCTAAAACCGTGGCATATGAGAGTAGATATTCAGTTCGCTCAGCCAGGGAAGTCAAAGCCCGAAATGGCGACGCTCGAAATGTGGTCTATGGGTCCGTACCAGTGGAAACGTACCTATTCGAGCCGCGAACCGCATTTGGATGGCTCGGAGTGGAGTCTCTCGCGCTTTGAACAATATCGGAGCAAGCCTGATGCAGGCGGGTTCAATCCTTTTGGCCTCAATCTGCGCGCGACGCGTCCGGTCGTTGATCCCCTGTATCAATCAGCTAACATTGGGCCCGACTATGAGATGGCGATCACAAAGGTGAATAAGGAGGGGCTGACACTGACTTGCGTATTGGTAGCCGATCCCTCCGCATATATTGACGTAGACGAGTCCAATCCGGATTATCTCTTTCCGGCCATGTGTTTCGACAACGAAATGCACCTGAGGGCGACCTCAACCGCCGATACGATGGTGCAACTCGACGACATTCAGCCGTTTCAGAATCGTGCCGTTGCCAGAGATGTAAAAGTCATTGCCAAGGGCGCACAAGTCGCGGAGATGAAGGTAACGCTACTGGAGTTGTGGACTGGCGCCGATGCCGAGCAATTGAAGCCGGGCAAAGGCGCAGTCCCAGAACCTTACAGAATCGAGGCTGGTCATCCAAAGCCTGAATCTGTGCATGAAGAGGGATTCCTGGCTCCGCCCTCTCCCAGTGGCGTTCCGTATCGCGGCGTTGTGGTTATTCCAATCGTGATCAAGAAAGACGGCAGCGTCAAGGCGGACCAGAAGGGAATCTACCCTCCGATACAATCGATTCGGGAGGTATCGGAGTCGGCGCTTAACAGATGGAAATACAAGCCATACCTTGTAGACGGCCAGCCGGTAGAGGTAGCCTTCTCGGTCCATTATGTGATCGATGGCAAGCCGTTTGTTCCCTCCTATGAGCGTCCCAATGCCTGTCCGGTGCCACCTGCTCCAGAGGATTTCTCCAGCGCTTACGATCCCAAGCGAAATCCAACCAAAGACCTGATCATGGCTGAGAAACAGGCCAAACAGGCGAACAAACGCATTCTGATGGAAGTGGGCGGCAACTGGTGCGGATGGTGCAAGTTGCTGGACAAGACCTTTGTCGATCACCCGGACCTCCTCAAGCTCCGCGATTCCAATTATCTGTTGATGAAGGTCAACATGAGTGGCCTAAATGAGAACTATCCATTTCTCAGTCAGTATCCAAAGATTCCGGGTTACCCCTGGCTCTTCGTACTGGATGCGGACGGAAAGCTTCTCGTATCCAAAAATACAGATGATCTGGAGAATCATTTGACTGGCTATGACGACAATGCAATCAAAGAGTTTCTGTTGGCTTGGAAGCCATAGATTTGCCTTTGGTTTTTGCTGAACGATGCCAACTGCTTCTGGAACATTGGATCTCGTCTCTCGGATCGGGAGGGAAGCTACTGCTCCTTCGCGTCCCTGAAGTTGTCGCCCTCAAAACGCGGGATGCCGAAGTGGCCGCGCAGATGGAGCAGGTCGACAGGACTGAGATCGCCTTTGAGCGTAACCAGAGTGAGGTTCCTTGGCGACTCGACAAGCACCACCGCGCCGCGCACATTCACGCCGTCCAGTGTCAGCCACACATCGGTGGTTCCGTCGTGGACAGGGCCTCCGCCGCTGCTGGTGGTGACCAT
>JBEKOA010000059.1:0-29388 GCA_049522255.1 Occallatibacter sp. | reverse complement strand
AGAAGCAGCCCGCTTACGATCCAAAGAAGATCTCCGGTTTCGCTTTCGGCATGGGCGTCGAACGCATCGCCATGATGAAGTATGGTATCAGCGAGATTGGGCAATTCTATGCGGGGGATATGCGGTTTTTGGGGCAGTTTGCGTGAAGGTGTCAGCGAAAGGAGCCTCCATGCCGCGCTGGATTCCCCGGTTCCTTCTATGTATCTTCTTCTACTGCATTTCGATTTTCGTTGTTGGAAGGCTTGTCAATGTCCTGGCGTACCTTCTGACGAAAGGCGGCTCGCCGGAGCTTTGGCAGTTGCTTCACCAGCATTTTTTTGTGCGTTCATTTATCGTGGGATTGCTAGCAGGAATAGTGCCGTTTCGAACATGGATTGCAGCGACGGGAATAATCAATCCGAAGCATGCGCGGCTATTGAAGCGGTTAAATCCAGACCGTCTCAAGCCGTGGGTTTTTGCATATCTCAGCCCGGTTTTCGTAATCGCCTTGTTGCGTTGGATCATGCAGTGGTATGAGAACAGCAGCCAGTATTCGAGCGTCTTGCAGACCACCTCATCTTATCGGATCTCTGAGCTATTCAATGGCTTCTTTTCGACCGATTGCTCAGGGGCGGGAGAAAGTGCTTTCTTCTGGCGTGACGGGTATGGCCTTAGCTGCATGGTGCACGTGCAATCGATCGCGATTTGGTTGATTGCAATCGGTTACTCGCTCGCCCCAGCGGTCCGCAAACGGGCTATACCCTTGTTTGGTACTGATCCTCGGATTTGCAGAGACGAACCTACAACAGAGAACATTCAGGAAATCGCTATCACAGAGAAGAATGACATTCAATGAAAATTCTTACCATATGGCTTCGTAGCTACCTCTCCGGATTGCCCGTCGATGACGCGCAACTCGCCGAAGACTTGACCCTTCGCGGCATCGCTGTCGAGGGCATCTACGATCTCGGCTCGGGCAACGGCTCGCTTTATGAAATGGACATCACCACCAATCGCGTGGATGCCATGAACCACTATGGCGTGGCGCGGGAGGCTGCGGCGATCTATGGTGCCGAGCTCAAGCCGCTCGACTTCCCGCTGCCTGCCGCAAAGCCAGCCGCGAAGCCTTTCTCTGTAAAGATTGAATCCGAAGACGCCTGCGGGCGCTTTACGGCGCGAGTGCTGCGCGGTGTGACGATCGCCAATTCACGAGACTGGTTTGACGGCGCAGAGGTGTCCACCTACTTCGGGCTGCTGGAGCAGAAGCAGATCTCAAACGCCGTTGATGCGACGAACTTTGCGTGGCTCGCCATGGGGCAGCCCACACACGTCTTCGACCTGGACAAGCTCGAAGGCGGCATCGTCGTGCGGCGCGCAAAGAAGGGCGAGAAGCTCAAAACACTCGACGGCGTAGAGCGCACGCTTGACTCTGAAGACCTGATCATCGCCGATCACGCAAAAGCTCTCGGCCTTGCCGGAGTCATGGGCGGATGGGACTCCATGATCACTGCTGAAACGAAAAATGTTCTTGTCGAAGCGGCATGGTTCGATCCGATGGCGGTGCGCAAGACGGCCCGCCGGCATGGGCTGCATACTGACGCCAGCCATCGCTTCGAACGCGGAGCGGACTTCAACGCCTGCCCGGTTGCCTCCGCGATTGTCAGCAGCATTCTGCTGGCCAGCGGCGGCTCGATCGAAGGCGAATTGGTGGATGTGCGCGTACCTGCTCTTGAAGCGCGCACTGCCGATCGCAAGCCTGTGATGCTCGCGTTGAGTGAGGTACGTCGCATTTTGGGAACGACCATCGACGAAGAGGGCATTACGGCGGCCACTGTCGAGGGAGTGCTGGTGGCGTTGGGATGCGGATTAGCGAGTCGGCAAGCGGGCGAGGCAGCCTGGCTGGTGACACTGCCCAGTTGGCGCCTGGATTTGGAGCGCGAGATCGACCTGATCGAAGAAGTGGCGCGGGTCTATGGCTACAACCGCTTCGCCACTACGCTACCCGCTTTTGGTGAAGGCGTGCGCGCGCTGCCCTGGGCGGAAAAGGAAGCTGAAGTGCGTCGCGCGCTGCTGGCTGCCGGCTTCCATGAGGCAATTGCGAGCACCTTCTGTTCGCCTGCTGAGGCCGCTCTGACGGCGCCGCAGCCGGGGCTCTCAGTTCCGCTGGGCAATCCGCTCAGCGAAGAGGCGGGGGTGTTGCGGCCGTCGCTGGTTCCCGGAATGTTGGCGATGATTGCCGGCAATCTGCACCGCGATGTGAGCGATGTGCGGCTTTTTGAACTGGGAACGGTATTCTGCGGCACGACAGAAAAGGTCGAGGAACGGCCTTCGCTGGCCTTCGGCGCGGTGGGCAGTCTACCCGAGCAAGGAGCGCTGCATCCAGGGCGTGCCATCGATTTTCACGATGTGAAGGGCGTGGTAGAGCAGCTCGTGGCGCGGTTCCAGTCGCGCGCAGTTTACTTTGACCGCTTCCCGGCCGATGCCGGGCTTACTCCCGCGTGGCTGCATCCCTATCGCGCCGCCCGGGTGGCCGTTGACGGCGTTACCGTGGGCTGGTTCGGCCAACTTCATCCAGGCGAGGCCGCGGCACGCAAGTTGAAGGAGCCGGTTCTGCTGGGCGAGATCTATCTTGACCGGCTCTACAAACTGCCTTTGCGCAAGCCGGTCGCAAAGGAAATCTCGCGATTCCAGCCTGTTCGCCGCGATTTTTCTCTCGTGCTGGACGACAAGATCGCGTGGGAGAAAATCGACCAGGCAGTGGCCGGCTTGCAGATTCCCGAGCTTGTCGAGTGGCGGGTGCGCGAGGTCTTTCGCGACGCCAAGATGGGCGCGGGCGAGTATTCGCTGCTCATGGGAGCGACCTTTCAGGCTGCGGACCGCACGCTGCGCGAAGAGGAACTTCAGAGCTTCCAGGCGCAAGTTAAAGAGGCTGTTGGCAAGGTTGGGGCGCGGTTGCGGAGTTAACCCAAAACAGGCTCCTCCGGCGTTATACTTGCTCGGATAAGTTGCATTCACGCGGAGGTCATTGATGTCGGATTCGTTATGGAAGTCGGAAGAGACAGAAGAAGCGCAGCCTGAAGCGCCGGGTAATGATGGGGCCGTGCAGCCATTTGGCGAATCGAGCGAGTTGACACTCAGTGCGGATGATTTCTCCGCCCTCGAAGAGCGGATTCAGCGGGCCGTGACCCTGGTGAAGCAAGAGCGGCAGGCACGCGCCGAAGCCGAAGGGCGCGCCGATGCGGCAGAGGCCCAACTCCGTGAGCAGGCCCCGCTGGCCGGGAATCTGCAGAAGGAAGTGAGCGATCTGCGCGCGGAGCGCGAGCAGGTGCGGCAACGCGTGGGACGGCTGCTCTCGCAACTGGACGCGCTGGAACTGTGAGGTCTGCCTTGGCTCAAGAGCAATCAGAAAAACCGATTGGCTACGTCACCGTGGAGATTTACGACCAGCCCTATCATCTTTCCGGGCAGGACATCGAACACGTTCGCAGCCTGGCGGAGTTGGTTGACGCCCGCATGCGCGCCGTGGCCGCGCAGGGACGCACTGTGGATTCGCTGCGCGTGGCCGTGCTGGCGGCTTTGAATCTTGCCGATGAGCTCACGCAGGCCACGGCAAAAGGCGGAATCGCAGATGGGCAACTGGCCCGTGCGCGCGTGGCCAGCCTGCATGGATTGCTGGACGAGGTACTCGAAGAAGAGCGCAAAACCGGCTCGTAGAGCCCGGCATCCGTGGCAGCAATCGCTGGCCGTTTCGTAGCTCGAAGGTTGCTCGCAAGGAGAAGCAATGTTCCGGATCGCCGCGCTGCGCTCGCCGTTGAGTCTGCTGTCGCGGCGAAATGATCGGAGATCGTCGCGAGGTTGAGCCTCTCACTTTGGTAACTCCGCATTCTGAGCGCCACAACACCTTGGTACTCAATTACTTCGGTGTGAATACAACGCAGATTTATGGATGCTAATCGATCGAATCTATCGATAATCTGATTCACATGAAACGCGAAGTCGTTCCGATCTGGCTACTGGCGGAATCGGCGCGGACTATTCCTTCATGAATAGTCTCAGCCCTGTTGTGGGCTGATGAGAAAAGAGAAACTCATGACCCGCTCGATCCTCGGATTCAGCTTGTTGCCGTTGTTATTTGCCACTGCGATCTTCGCGCAAGTTGAGGCTGCTGAACGCATCGCTCCGGAAGTTCGACTCTCGGGCAGCGGCCGCATCGTCGTCCCCCAGTCCGGCCTGCGGCGTTTGGAAGACATTGGCAGACGGTCCCAAACGCAATACAAGATCCTCATTCCCGCCGGCCGCCCTGAGGGCGTGGTTGGATTCAGTGAAGCCGAGTTCGACCGGGATTCCACCCAGCCGATTGGAGGTTACAACGCGGAGACCCCCGCCTCGCTTGCTTGCCTCTACGGTGTGGTGGCCCTTACCACCGGCTGCAATCCGACGACCGCGACCAAAGTGGCCACGGGCGGCTCGAGAGCGATTGCCATCGTCGATGCCTATGACTACCCGACGGCTTTTTCGGACCTGACAGCCTATTCCCTCCAGTTCGGGTTGCCCCAGCCCACCTCCGCAACCTTCACGGTGGCCTACCAGAGCGGCTCTGCGCCCAGTCCCGACCCGGATTGCGCTGCCTATGGCGGCTGGGACTGCTGGGCATCGGAATCGGCGCTGGATATTGAGATGGCTCATGCCATGGCGCCCTCGGCGCATCTCTACCTTGTTGAGGCAAGCTCCAGCAGTAACTCCGACCTCTTTGCCGCGGTGGTCAAGGCCATCGCACTGGTCAAGGCTGCCGGAGGCGGCGAGGTCTCGATGAGTTGGGGAGGCGGAGAATATCCTGCTGAAACTCAATCCGACTCCGAATTTACGGGCGCCAATGTAGTCTTCTTCGCCTCAAGCGGCGACAGTGAGGGCACCATCTACCCCTCGGTCTCTCCCAATGTCATCGCGGTTGGCGGCACCACGATCACGCGCAATCCATCGACGATGGCGTTCCTCAGCGAAATTGCGTGGGAGGATACCGGCGGCGGCTTCAGCTACTACGAGCCCCGGCCAGCCTTTCAGGCCAGCATCGCTTCGAAGGTTGGCACGCATCGCGGCGTTCCCGATGTGGCCGCGGTCGGCAATCCGATTACCGGCGTTTGGGTCTACAACAGCTTTGACAACGTCTATGGCGGCGATCTTTATGCCTGGAACATCTTCGGCGGCACCAGCGTTGCATCGCCGCTGTGGGCGGGCATCGTGAACCACGCCGGTCATTTCAGTGCTTCCACGGCCGCCGAGGAAACCCTGATTTATACGAACGCGAAGGTCTCTACGGACTTTCGCGACATCACCAACGGCAACTGCGGATACTACGATGGCTATCCGGCGGTCGCCGGCTGGGATCCATGTTCCGGCAACGGCGCTCCGCTCGGCGCGGCGGGCAAATAACATTCGCATTAGGGCCTGTTCACACTTCAGGGGTGGATGGCCCCCAGTAGCGTGAACAGGCCCTAACACAAGAGTGCGCAATGGCCTTCTTCCTGCGAAGAAATAAAGCCGTTGCGCACTTCTTTAGTTTCACGGTTCCCAAATGCGGCGGATGAGAAAACTAGCACACCGCGCCTATCCCGCGCAAGACTTGCAATTTTTCTGAACCAACATTCAATGAACAGGGGCTCAACTCGACAATCGGTTCTGTGTGCCGTGTCCGCCAGTCCGGAATGCCTAATGAACCGCGGAGAGCTCCACCGTCTTAGGACGGGTTCACCGGCGCGTCAACCACGGCCCAGTGGGCCGGATTCTATTCTTCCCGGCGGCCTCCGCCACCACACCTGAAGCTCAAATGCCGTATGCTGACTTGAGGTGTACCCAGTCCTGTTTCATATCGGTTCGATCCTTGTTCCGGCCTATGGCGCTTCGGCAGCCGTCGGCGTGCTGCTGGCGTTGTTTCTGGCGCAGCGCACGGCGCGCGTGGCTGGCGTCGACACGGGCAAAGTGTGGAACCTCTGTGTAGTGGCTCTTTTTGCCGCGCTGATTGGTTCGCGACTGCTTTTGATTGCAATGAATTTCGCTGACCTGCGTTTGCATCCGATGTGGATGCTGGGGTTGGCGATGATTCATCATCCGCTGCTGAGCGCCTTCGGAGTGCTGGCCGCGGCCGTGGCTGCGATTCTGTATGGCCGCTGGCAGCGCCTGCCGTTGTGGAGCACCGCCGATGCGCTGGCCGCGCCGGTTGCGCTGGGGCTGGGCTTCGAGCAACTGGGCGCGCTGCTCGCTGGCTCGGGCTACGGAATCGAGGCCACGGGAATTGCACGGCGCTGGGCCATAAGTTACACGAATCTTCTTGCCGCGCGCTGGAGCGGCGCACCGCTGGATCTTCCAGTACATCCGGTGCAGGCTTACGCGTCGTTGGCGTTTCTCGCTCTCTCGATCATTCTTCTGTTCTGGTTGCCGCGCAGACGCCAGCAAGGCGACATCTTTGGGCTCATGCTGTTCGGTGCAGGAGTGGCTGTCTTTATCACCGAGTTCTGGCGCGACCCTGAGGGCCGCGGCGCAGTGCTCGGTGGCGCGCTGAATGGACCACAGGTGGCGGCGGCTGTGCTGGTGCTGGCTGGCGGGTTGGTAATGCTGGAACGTAAAGTGCCGGTCGAGAGTCGTGGTATCCCGCAATTGCCGCAAGAACAAAGACGCGGTAAAGATGGGGCACCCGTCGTTCATGAATCATCAAGGGAAGACGAGGCCGCACATGACTGAACTACGCACCTTCGAAGCAGCATCCGAGGCCAAGGGCCAGCGTCTCGACCAGTTCCTTGTCGCGCAGCTTGAGGGCGTGAGCCGCTCGCGCGTGCAACTGCTCATCGACCAGGGCGATGTGCTCGTGAATGGCATCGTCGAAAAGGCTTCGCTCAAGCTGCGCGGAGGCGAACGCATCGACATCACAGGCGAGCCGCATCCTGCGCCGCTCAAGGCCATGGCGGAGGAGATTCCGCTGGACGTGGTCTACGAGGACGCGGATCTCGCGGTGATCAACAAGCCGGCCGGGATGATGGTTCATGCCGGCTCGGGGCAGAATGAGGATGAGCGCAGCCGCGGCACGCTCGTTAACGCGCTGCTCTTCCGTTTCAAGGCGCTCTCGGCCACCGGCGGCGACTTGCGTCCCGGCATCGTTCATCGGCTCGATAAAGACACCAGCGGCCTGATTGTGGTGGCCAAGAACGACCGCACCCATGCGGCCCTGGCGGAGATGTTTTCCAGCCGCCAGATCAAGAAGACTTATATCGCGCTCGTTCAGGGATCACTCGAACGGGCCAAGGGCACCATCAACGCCAACGTTGGCCGCGATCCGGTGCGGCGCACGCGAATGACCGCGAAACCCTTGGGCGACGCCCGCACGGCAGTGACGCATTATGAGATCGTCCGGCGGCTCACGAATCGCTTTGGCAAGTTCACGCTGATCAGGGTGCGCATCGAGACCGGCCGGACGCACCAGATTCGCGTGCACATGGCATCCATTGGGCACCCGGTGGTGGGCGACACGCTCTATGGCGGCTCAGGGCAGTTGACCGACCAGGTAGCCTCAAATGCCGCGACCTCCAAGGCTGCGCGGCGCAAGTCGGAGCCGGAGAGGCTCAAGCTGGGACGAAACTTCCTTCACGCCGCACGGCTGGAGTTTCCCCATCCCAAGACGGGCAAATTGCTGCAACTTGAGGCGCCGCTGCCTGCGGAACTGGAGGCCTTCTTAAGCAGTCTGGAAGGCGGACAGACTGGTGCAGGGGCGTGACCTGCGTAATGTTGACGTCAAGACGTGGTGCCGTTGATAAAATGGGAGAGCCATGAAGAGAAACATCTCAGGTCTCGTCTTTGCCGTGGCTTTTGCGGCAACCGCTTTGAATGCGCAGCAGCCCGCGACCCCGCCCGCAGCCCAACCCGCACCGGCTCCGGTTGCCCAAAAACCTGCCGCGCAGCCAGCCGATCAGGCGACTGATGTGGGCGCGCCCACAATCACGAAGACGGTCAATGAGGTCAATCTCATCTTCACCGTCACCAGCAAGCATGGGGAGTATGTTCCCAACCTCAAGCAGAGCGATTTTGCGCTGCTCGACGACAATAAGGCGCCGGCCAAGGTGACCTCTTTCCACCAGCAGATCAATCTTCCGCTTCGGGTGGGAATCGTCATTGACGCCAGCACTTCGATTCGTTCACGGTTCGAGTTCGAGCAGCAGTCCGCGATCGATTTTCTTCTGCAGATTCTCAAGGCCAAAAGCGACCGCGCCTTCGTGATGGGCTTCGACGTAACCCCTACAGTGACTCAGGACTGGACCAACAATATCGACGGCCTGGAGGCAGGCGTGAACCGGCTGCGGCCCGGCGGCGGCACGGCGCTCTTCGACGCCGTCTACACAGCTTGCCGCGATAAGCTGGTGGACATTTCGCGCGGCCAGGAGCCGGTACGCAAAGCGATGGTGCTGATCTCAGACGGCGATGACAACCAGAGCCGCGTCTACAAAGATGAAGCCATCAAAGAGTGCCAGCGAGCCGATACCATCATCTACGCCATCAGCACCAACTGGACGCCGAGCCGCGGTGCCGGCGATCAAGTGCTGACCCAGATGGCCTCGGAGACCGGCGGGCAGGCATTCTTCCCGCCCTCGGTCGAAGAGATGTCAAACAGCTTCCACTCCATTGAAACAGAGCTGCGCAGCCAATATGCTCTGACCTACACGCCGGCCGACTTTAAAGAGAATGGCGCCTTTCGTCCCATCTATCTCTACTGCAACGACCGGCACTATCTGGTGCGAACACGCAAGGGCTATTTCGCGCCCAAGCCGCTCAGTCACTAGGGCCTGAAAGCCTACACCTACCAAACGCGGCAAGGCTTCGGATTCACCATCGCTGCCGTTTTTTTGCAACTGAAACTCTTGGCGAACTCCGGCAGATCCTGCAAGACGGAGTTCGTTCGGTACTCGTCTGGCGCGTGCGGATCGCTCTGCGCCTGAGTCCGCAACTGCTCTGGCCGGGTTTGAGTGCACCACTGCTGTGCATAGGCAATCCAGAAACGCTGATCGGGCGTGTAGCCGCCGGTCTTCTCATCCATGTAAAGGTGCGCGGCCTGCGCCTTGTCGAGCCAGGCCAGCCAGGCCAGCCACAGCCCGCCCAGATCGGCCAGATTCTCGCCCAGTGTGAGCTTGCCGTTCAGATGAACACCCGGCACCGCCTCGATGGCGTCATACTGCCGGACCATGCAATCGGCCCGGTCGTTGAATCCGGCCTCGTCGTCCTTGGTCCACCAGTTCTTGAGGTTGCCGTCTTTGTCATATTGCCGGCCTTCGTCGTCAAAGCCGTGCGTCAGTTCGTGCCCAACAGTGGAACCCATGTCGCCGTAATTGGCCGCGTCGTCTTCCTTATCGCTGTAAAACGGAGGCTGGAAGTAGCCGGCGGGAAAGTTCACATTGTTCATCTGCGGATCGTAATAGGCATTCACCGTGGGCGGCGTCATCTCCCACTCACCTTTGTCGACCGGCTTGCCGATTTTGGCCAGGTCGCGGGCAAACTCGAATTCGTGCGCGCGCATCTGGTTGCCGAGGGCATCGCCGCGGACAATTCTCAGTTTTGAATAATCGCGCCATTTGTCCGGATAGCCGATCTTGTTCATCACCGCGTGCAGTTTCTCTTTGGCCTGAAGCTTGGTTGCGGCGCTCATCCAGTCCAGCGAGTCGATGTCCTTGTTCATGGTCTGCTCGATGGCCAGCGTCATTTCGAGAGCCTGCTGCTTCTCGGCCGGAGGAAAGTAGCGCGCCACATATTCCTGGCCCAACGCCTCGCCCAGTTCGCGATCCACGCGGCTGGTGCAGCGCTTCCAGCGCTCCTGTTCTTTCTCCGCGCCGTTCAGAGTATGTGCGTAAAAGCTCCAGTTCTCCTGGTCGAAGCTTTCGGGCAGGCTGGTGCCGGCATAGGCGTGCAACAGGTGCCAGCGCAGATAGGCCTTGATCTGATCGATCGGCATGTCGGCCACCAGCGCGTTGAACTCGGCAAAGAACTTCGGCTCCATATCGTTGGCCTTGCCTGCGGCCGGAGCATGAGCGGCGGCGACGTAATCGGCCAGCGAAAAGTGCGTCAGTTCTTTTGAGAACCCAGCCACATCCGTCGGATGATTCAGGTTCTGCGGATCGCGCAGTTCGGTAATCGTGAGCGAGGCCTTGGCCAGCCGCGTCTCGATGGCCATCACCGTATCGGCATCCGCAGCGGCCTGCGCATCGGGCTCTCCGGCCAGCACGAAGATCCTGCGCACGTGGGCCAGGTATTGCTGCCGAGTCTCCAATGACTTGGCATCGGTGCGTGTGTAGAAATCGCGCTCTGGCAAACCGAGCCCGCCTGCGCCATAGAAGCTGATCACCGAGTTGGAATCGGCATAGTCCTGGTTCGATTCGATCTCGAAGAATGCGTTCACGCCAATCGCGTGCAAATGAGCCAGCAACGCGGGCAAATCCGCGGCCGTCTTCACAGCGGCAATCTTGTCCAGTTCCGGAAAGAGCGGCGAGAGGCCCAGATTGTTGATGGCTGCCGTGTCCATGCAGCTTGCGTACTCGTCGCCAATTTTCTCGGCATTGGCCGGGTGCTTCAAATGGGACCCGTAGGCTTCTGCTTCGAGGATTTCCTTCAGGTGCAGCCGGTTCAACTCGGCAAGCTCAGTGAACCGGCCATAAGAGGTCTCGTCGGCGGGCAGCGGATTCCGCTTGAACCAGCCGTTGCAACTGTAGTGGTAAAAGTTTTCGCAAGGATCCACCGACTTGTCCACCAAAGCAGGGTCGAAGACGCGCAGCTCGGGAGCCTTTGCAGGAGCTGGGGCGGACGCGGTCTGGCAGATGGCCGGAACAACGGCCACGGCGATTGCGAGGGTGATCAGAGAGCGATAAGGCGCTGCAGCAAATTGCAACATGCCGAAACTCTACCAGATTCAGGCCTGAAAGAGCAGCCACAGAAGCAGGCAATTACAATGAAGTCGAGGACATAGATCATCCCAAGGAGCACATCCAGTGGCGCAACGCACCTTCAGCATCGTCAAGCCGGATGCCGTACGCATGGGCTTTACCGGGGCCATTCTGGCCGAAATCGATAAGGCCGGCTTTCAGATCGTGGCCATCAAACGGCAAGCCATTTCCAAAGCACAGGCCAGGGGCTTCTATGCTGTTCATGCCGGTAAGCCGTTCTTCGAAGGGCTCTGCGAATTCATGTCTTCGGGGCCGCTGGTGCTGATGGTCCTGGAAAAGGAGAACGCGATCGCCGATCTGCGCAAGCTGATGGGCGCGACGAATCCGGCCAATGCTGAAGATGGAACCATCCGCAAGAAGTTCGCCAGTTCGATGTCGGAGAATGCCATCCACGGATCAGATGCAGAAGAAACTGCGGCCTTCGAGATTGGCTACTGGTTTGCGGGGTACGAGTTGATTTAGGGTTGTATCGAGCCATGGCTAATCGCCAAAGAGGTCGTCGATTTTCTGGCGTAGCGTGGTCATCTCCTGACGCAGCTCGACGATTGTTGCCTCCAGGCGCACGATCCGCTCTTCGTGGCCTGCATCGTCGCCCGCTTCACGGCGAGCGAAGACCGGCTCGGCCGCAAATGCAGCCGCCAACGACTCAACGCCGCCCGAGAGCAGATGCACATAGCGCGACTCCTTCGTGCCCGGCTGGCGCGGCAAGACGGCGGCCAGCGGCGGCTCGCGATTCATCAGTTTTTCGAGCGCGGCCAGCACCTCTCCTATTTCGTCAAAGCGGTGCATTCTCTCGGTGCGCCCGCGCAGCTCGCCCGGCGTCTGCGGCCCGCGCAAGAGCAGCACGCAGACCAGCGCCGTTTCGGCGCGACTGAAGTTGAAAAACTCGCCCAGCCAGTGTTCATATTTGGTCACACGTCCATCGGCCCCGTGCGCGCGCCCGGCCAGGCGCAAGTCTTCCAGGCGATGAAGGGCTAGACGCACCTCCTCTTCGTCCAAATCCATCACCGGCTCGCGATTCGAACGCTGATTGCAGGCATTGATGAGCGCGTTGAGCGAGAGCGGATAGTAGTCCGGAGTGGTGACTTCCTTTTCGATCAGCGCGCCCAGTACGCGGGCCTGGGCGGCAGAGAGCACAATCGTTGCAGGCGGAGTTGGATCGGTTGGCGGCATATCTCTATTCTGTCATTGCCCGCCGGCCACTACTCCGCAAATGCCGGCGTGGGCTGGCCCGGCAGAATGAAGAACGAGACTCTCCACATGGGGAGTTTCGTTGGAGGCAAGGTTGGATGGAGCCCGTCTCAGGCTAATTCTGGAATAAGCTGTAGCATCCCAAGGCGGGCATGGAGACCTTGGCGTGGGCCGGATTGGGGAAGATGAAGGACCAGGGATTCTCTTCCACCTCGGGGCAGCCATGAGTGAGGATTTTGCCCCCGCCGGAGACCACGATCTCGGCGTTGAAATCGATAGGGAGCGATGCCTGCATGGCTGCGAAGAGCGCCTTCTGAGCACTTGCATGCACATCGCTGACGTACTCGCCGAGGGGCAGTTGGACTCTCTTCCCGGTGCTTGAATCGATCATCGAGCGGCTGAAACCGGCTGCTTTCATCCGTTCATGCAGCAGTACGTACTGGTTGTCGTGGATTTCGATTCGTGCTGTAAACCGCATTGGGGAGGCTCCTTGAGCACTATCTTCCCCGATCCATTCCGGTCCGTCTACGGGTTTTATAGGGTTATTGCCGGGTTTTTCCCGATTCGGTACCAAAAACCTAACGTGACTTATTTGGTGCCGAATCGGGCGGCTTGATAGAACCAGGCAGCGATCTTCTGTTCTGGATTGGGGCTCATATCTTCAGGGCAATTGCACGAGTGCACGTCAGCACTTCCATATCATCCGCAGGCTAAAGCTTCACCTGAAAAAGCGAACAAACAAGGAATAATACCCCCGGGGGGAGGGGTATTGATTTGCGTGTAAACCTTTTCGATACTTGTAGATTGGCCCGAATTAATTCGAAGTAAATCCATCGCAACTCGGGCACCGCCTGGTGAACAGCCAACCCAGCTTCAGAGTAGCAGGATGCAGGAAATGATCTGCAATTCAAGTTCATGCGATTGCCCGGTCCATATCTTCCGGCCATTTCTGCGCACCATGCAACAGGCGTAATATCCGCGCCGAATCGCCGACGATGCGATAGGCAGCAGCTATCTCTGTTCGTTGAGAATCGCGGCGGCGCGCCGCTCGGCGAAGTGCGCCTCAACCTGTTCGTGAGAAATCGCAGGAGGCGGATGATCCAGGGCCTCTTGCACCTTGGCGCGAAACCAAGCGTCGTGGTTGGCGGCATTTGCGGCCAGCGCAAAGGGCAGGGCCCCCTCATTGGCGGTACGCGTAAGAAGGATGCGAACGGCATCCGATACCGTCATTCCCATCTCTCCGAGAACGGCTGCCGCGCGTTCCTTCACAACAGGGTCGATGCGTGTTTGCACGAGCGCGTTTGCGGGCATGGCGAATAGTCCTCCAGAAGAGCATTGTAATTCATTTGAATTACAAATATCACGAATGTCGACCGGTGCGGCGTCCAACGTCCAAGAATCTTGATGTGGCGCACCGATTGTTCGCTAGGCCACGAGGACACGCGCCCTGGTTTGACCGTGCGGACTGGCTTGAACTGTGATCCTGATGTCCTGACCGAGGAGCATGAGGAAGCGCATCAACCTCTCGATCGAGAACCCGGTCAGGCGGCCGCGCAGAAGCATCGAGACCTTCGGCTGGTCGATTCCCAGAACTTCGGCGGCTCTCTTCTGGGTGAGCTTGCGCTCCCGGATGAGGACGGAGATCTTGTTGGCCAGTTCGGCTTTGGCGAGCGCCTCTTCGGGGTTCGGCAGGCCGAGATCGGCGAAGACATTTCCGCTGCTGACTACATAATCCGGCTCGTGGTTGGGCATGGTTCAGACCGTCCTTTCCCTGTCGATTTCGATCGCTCGCTTGAGCCTCTGTTTCACAACCTCGATTTCACCTCTGGGTGTCGCGATTCCCAGCTTCGACTTCTTCTGGAAGGCATGGAGGACGTAGACGGCGTGCTCCAGCCTGACGGTGTAGACGGTTCGAAAGGTATCGCCGCTATGGTCGGAGACAACCTCCAGAGTTCCGCCCGGAAAGCTCTTCAGCGGCTTGGCATCCGGGTGCTTGTTGCCCATTTGCGCCTGATAGATGGCGTACCCAACGTGACGCTGCACAGGATCAGGGAATTCGGATAGAACGCGGTGCGAGTCGCCAACGAAGAGCAAGTCTTTCATCTTTCGATCTTACTCAGTCACCAATATGCCAGATCTGGCATAGATCGTCAAGTCAGATACCGTTGATGGGGTCCGTGGTACCCCAAAGTCCGAACCTGGGGCACAAACCGACCGGAACATCACCGACCTGGCGTCTGGGTTATATAGAATGTGTCGGTAATGAGTCTCTTGGCCTTCGCCGCTGGTTCCACAATTCCGATGCCGCCAATGTTGAGTACCTTTGCCGTAACGGGCGTAATCTCGCCAGTTTGCGTGTTAATAGAATTTGCGGGCGCGGCCCCCGCGTGGACAGGAGCCTCCTCGTAAGCATCCTTGGAGACGATGCCAATTAGCTTCGGCGAACCACCGATCGTCATTCCGCCATACTTGGTAAGCCCACTGGATGTATGAAAGACAGGCCCTCCGCTATTTCCGCTGAAGACATTGGCATCTACGAGAAACGGATGGTCAAGTCGCCCATTCGGGTCCGTCCAAGCTATTATCCCGCCTCGTGCGATTGGGCTTGTCTGAAAATCCGGGCCAAGTAGTTCCGGGTACCCCATGACGACCACAGCAGCCCCCTGGTAGACGTCGTCCTCGCCACCAAAATCGGCTAGAGAGATGCCGTGCAGGTCTTTGTAGCCCGATAGGTTCGGGAGGGGGATGACAGCCAAATCAGCGTCGTCTGAGCTGTGCCAGAGTCGCCTGCCATTTACTACCAGAGGCATCTCGACTCCGAGATCATCTGCGGCACGCGGCTCGTTTTGTGGTAGGCGAAGATAAAGAACCGTCGGGTAAAAGCTCTTTTCGGGTTCAAAAAAAACATGCTTTGCGGTTAACAAACAACCATGTTGCGCGTCCCATGCAACTATTACTCCAGACCCTACTGTTGCGAACCTGGTCTGACCGTGTCCATCCGGGACACGTATCCCGATTGAAACAGTGGAACGTCGCAGGTGGTGGAGCAAATCATCATCTGGCCCAGGCACTGGTTGTCCAGACGGTGGAGTGACGCTTTGCGCTGGTGGAGTCTGGGCACTCCCCAGCGCCAAGAAGCTGAACAGTAGAGCGGTTACGAAGGTGGTCTTTCTCATTGGGCACCAATGGTACCATAATGCGCGCACGCTTGGCGTTTGTATGGACTTGCTCTTATCTTGCCTATTCCTAAGATAAATTCTGCAAATCTCAGCAAATAAGTTCCAAACGCATAATCGGCTCAGGCTTGATCATTTATTATAGATGCTTGCGCTAGGAACTGACGAGGAGAGCACAGGAACGCTGACTTTGCGGTCCGCGCTCCTGCGCAGTTCGGAATGTTATTTATTGTTGCGGCACGAATGAAGTCGTGCCCTTCCAAAGCAGCGAGGACCGGGTTGAGGGTTGCGCCGTTCGAACTGTGCTTTGCGTAATAGGGCGGGCGGGGGCGCCCGCCCTACAGCCGGTCTGGGGACCGGCGCTACAGACTCGACTATACCTTAGCCAGCACTTGGCCCGTTAGGCGCTCTTTTAGTAATTCGTGGGCGCTTGCGAGGAATTCAGCCAGCGGGAGTTTGCCGCTGTCGACTTCGGCTAGTAACTCACGCTGGGCTGCGTACTCTTTGTTGACGATGCCGGCCTTGGATTGCAACATGCGCCAGGCCTTGCGGCGCTCGGTGCAGAACATGACTAACTGGCGGCTCAGGGCGCGGTACTCGGTTTTGCCGTTCTCCTCGTAGGTGATGTAGACACCGAAGTCGGGGATGAAGGCGCGGTGCTCGGGATTGAGATAGTGGCGATAGACGACGTCCTGCTGGGTGATGCGGACCAGCATGTTATCGAGCGGAATGAGCTTGGCTGCCGCTTCGGGCTTGATCTTCTTCAGATGGTTGCGGAAGCGGGCCTCGGTGGTGCACCAGTGGGCTACGGTGTAGCGGCGAGTCTCGCCGGTGACCTTGTCTTTGGTCTCGTACCAGTCGAGATCGATGGACGGATTGCCCTTGATGTCCAGTGCTTCCTGATAAGTCTCGCCGAGGCGGGGGTTGAAGACGAATTCAGGCACACCGCGCGAGTCGCGCACGCGCTGGGCCTGGAAGAGGGCCATGTCGTCGGCGACGCCGTGTTCGGGCTGGCAGGTGGTGAAGGCCTGCAGGAACATGGTGCCGCGATACTCCAAACCGTCCAAAATCGCCCGGTAGAGCTTCGGTGCGTTGGCCATCGAGACCTGCGCGACGAAGGGCGAGCCGTGGCCGGCGAGGAAGGTCTCGGCTACGGTCTTCTTCTCTGTGTTCTTGCCCTGCGTGGCTGCGCCGAAGACGTTCATATCGTTGCCGCCGAGCATGGGGGTGGAGTCGGAGTTCTGGCCGCCGGTGTTGGAGTAGACCTGGGTATCGAGCATCAGGACTTTGACATTGGGCCGGTTTTGCAACATGACCTTTGAGGTGTTCTGGTAGCCGATGTCGCCGATGCCGCCGTCGCCGCCAACGACCCAGACTTTGGGGAGTTCAACGATCTCCTGGTCGGTCATGAGCGCGTCGGTGAAGTGGGTGAGGTTGTAGTACTGCTGAGCGTCGATGACGTCTGAACTGCCTCCGTCGGAGGAGGCGCCGTCGGCTTCGGCAATGACGTCGCGCGTGAGCAGGATGTCAGCGAGGCGCTCGGGGATGACGGAGCGGCGGGCGTGATCGACGATGAAACTCTCGCCCATGAGCCAGCCGACGGTGACGCCATCCTGAAAGAGCGAGTTCATCCACGGGTAGGGGTGGGGGTTGTTGGGCGCGGTGGAACCGTAAACGGTATTGCAACCGGTGTGCGCGGCCATGGCCATCACGCTCATGCCGTTGGCAAGGCGGCCATCGACGGGCTGGAGATTTTTGTGGTTGAATGCCTCGGTGAGCAGGACGGCTGCGATGGCTTCGACCAATTGTGCATCGGTGATGAGGCCGTTGGCCGCTTCATAGGCGGCGATGCGGGCGTGGGTGTCGGCTTCGTCTTCGCCGCCGAGGCCGAGGACCAGATGCGCGATGGCCTTGCGGAGGAGGGCGTATTCCGCGGGGCTGGTGGCCTGGAGATGGGCCAGGCGCTCCGCGCCGTTCTTTTCCAGTTCGCCGGCCTTGGCGAGGAAACGATCGCTCTTGGCGTGGAAGACGGGGCGCATGTAGGCTTCGGTGACGGCGGCGATGGAACGCAGGACGGATTTCTCTCCGCAACCGGCGCAGGCGCCATCGCCTGAGACCAAGGCGTCGTAGGTGGAGCGGACCATGAGCATGTTGCGCAAGGTCGCGGTCTTGGAGTCGGCGGGGTTGGCGGAGTTGAAGAGGCCGAGATACTTCTGCGAGGTGTCGGGCAGCAGATCGAGGAAGTGAGTGCCGGTCATGTGTTCGGTGTTGACGTCTTCGGTCTCGGCTACCATGCGCAGAGCGTTGTGATCGCCGCAGGCCGTGACGCAGGCCGCGCAGCCCTTGCAGAGGTCAGAGACAAAAATGGAGAAGATGCCGCCGGAGCCGGGCGCCTTGCGTTCGGGCGAGGAGAAGATGGCGTTCACCTTCTGATAGGCCATGGGGACTTTAGCGATGATTTCGAAGAACTGCTGCTTGGCCGTGGCGGAAAAACCATCGACTGTGTCGGTGACTTCGCGAAGGATGGTGGGGAGCGGGGTGCCGGTCTTGCCTTCGGCAACCATGCGCTGGCGAGTCTGGCGCTCGATCTCGGGCAGCGCGCTCATGAGCTTTGTGCGGTCGGCGGGGTCGGCGACGTAGTGCGAAATGGCCGTCCGCAGCAGCGTTGCGAGATCCTGCGCGGTGTTGGGCAGAGCCGTGTCGGGGCAGACAGAGATGCACTCCATGCACTGAGTGCAGTTCTCGGGAATGAAGAGCGGAGTCTCGCGGCGGGCAACGTATTTGGATGCCGTGTCGCCGGTGGCGGCTGCGATCATGCCCATAGCCGAGAGCGGCGAGGCGGGCTGGTTATAGCCAAAGTTGGAGCGGAACTCGGCGTCGAAGGTGGCGACGCGAGCGATGGGCGCGCGTTCGGCCTGGCCGGCGGGCAGAGGCGTGGAACGGCAGCCGGAGCCGCAACTGGCTTCGCCTGCGGGAACGGCCTCGAGAATCGGCAATAGAGCATGGCCGCGCAGGCTGGAGTGGTCGGCCGCAGTAAGGACGCCGATCTTGATCTCCTTGACCTGATCGAAGCCCTGCATCATGACTTCCATGTTGGACTGGACAACGGCTTCGCCGAGCTTGCCGAACTTGCTCACGTATTGCTTGTGAACGACGGCGCGATACTGCTCCTGGGTAATTCCGAAGTCTTTGAGAAGATTGGAGACGGCAAAGAATGCGCCGAGGAAGGCATTGCCCTGCATGCGGAGTTGCAGATCGCCGCGGTCGGTGGCTTTTTTGGCGATGGCAAAGCCGGGCAGCGTGAAGACGCGGATGTTTTTGTCGATGATCTGCTTGCGCGCCCAGAGGGGCAACTGCTCCCATGCCTTCTCGCCTTCCTGATCGGACTCCCAGACAAGGCTTCCGCCCTCGGCCATGCCGTCGAGAGGATTGGTGTGGGTAAAGGCTTTGGGATCGCAGCAGAGGACAACGGTCACGTGGCGCAGATCGCAGTTGACGCGGATGCGGTCTTTGGCCGCGACCATGAAATAGCTGGTCGGCGCGCCTTTTTTCTCCGAGCCGTATTTAGGGTTGGCGCTGACGTGAATGACTTCTTTGGGGTGGCCAAACTCGTCGCGCTCGCCGTCGCGTTCAAAGATCAGGTCGTTGAGGTCTCCAAGGATGGCGCCGAGATTCTTGCCGGTGGTGATGGCTCCCCAGCCGCCGATGGAGTGGAAGCGAACGGCCACTGCTCCGTCGGGCAAGAGGGAAGGAGTTTCGTCGCCGAGAACCGCATAGGGATGGTCGATGCCGAGAACGAAGAAGCTCACTCCGTCGGCTGCGGTCTTGCCGTCTTTGCGGGCGCGGTTGGCGGTGGCGAACTCAAACGCGCCAATGATGTGCTCGGGGCGGAAGTCGCGCGAGCCGAGGCCGTAGCTGCCGCCGTATATCTTTGGGACCTCGGCAAGCGAAGTCGCGGGAATGCCGTCGACACCTTGAACTGCCTTAGAGAATGCTGTGCGAATGTCGCGGCCGAGAGGATTGTCGCCGGAGAGGGCTTCGTCGGTGCGCTCGAGGATGATGACGTTCCGCTTGCCTTTGAGTGCGGCGACGATCGCGGCTTCGGGGAAGGGACGAATCACGTTGACGTGGATGGAGCCTACGCTTGCGCCGCGCGTCTGGCGCAGATAATCGACGGCGGCTTCGATGTTTTCAGCGGCCGAGCCGAGAGAGACAAAGACTGTTTCGGCATCTTCTGTCTTGTATTTGCTGATAAGGCCATAGTTGCGTCCGGTGAGTTCGGCGAAATCTTTGTAGGCTGCCTCAAGAAAGTCGAGAATCGGCTCGGCGAAGTTGTTGCGCCGCGCTACCACGCCATTCATATAGTGTTCCTGATTCTGGACGGGGCCGAGGAGGATTGGATTGGTCAGGTCCATCATCTTGGGAACGCGTCGGCGTGTGGGGCCAAAGAGAGTGCGCTGCGCCGGGGTGGGACAGTCGATGATGTCGTCGGGGGCGCCGAGATACTCGCGAATCAGTTCGGATTCATGCTTATGAAAAGTGCGTTCGAGATGCGAGGTAAGAAAGCCGTCCATGATGTTCATGCCGGGGGTGAGCGAGAGTTCCGTCACGCGGCGCAGAATGAGGGCCTGGTCGGCGGCCTGCTGCGCGTCTTTACCAAAGAGCATGATCCAGCCGGTGTCGAGCGCGCCATAGATGTCGTCGTGGCCGCAGTGCACGTTGAGGGCGTGCTTGGTGAGAGCGCGCGCGCCGACCTCGAGAACCATGGTCGAACCTTTGCCGGGCGCGTGATAGTACTGCTCGACGCCGTAGACGACTCCCTGGCCGGAGGTGAAGTTAACCACGCGTTTGCCGCAGACGGAGTGAGCGATGGCGCCGCCCTGGGCCGCATGTTCGCCTTCGGTCTCGATGGCGATGGTGTTCTGCCCAAAGACGTTCAAGTGGCCTTCAGCATAGGCCTGCTGAAAGAGCTCGCCGCCCTCTGTGGAAGGCGTGATTGGATAAAAGACTCCGGCGTCAGCGATGCGGGTCTCGGTGTGGTACGAGACGAGCTGATTCCCATTTGCAGTGACCCGTATTCCGGGAAAGCGAGCAGCAGTAGTCATGAATTCCTCTCTTGGCGTCAGTTCTTGCATTGGCGTCTTCGACCTGAGTGTGAGCGTCGATTTCGAGGGAAGATTCTTCACTCGAATCCGCGTTGCGGTTCGTTCCGTTGGACCATCGTGCCGCTCAAGCGCGGCTCGGTTGGCAAGCTCTTGCAAGTGTATCGGCCGAGGTAGAGACGAGGATACCCAAGGGGGGGTGTTCCTCAAATACGGCCTACATCTAGTATGCGCCCTTCATAGGGGTACTCCATCCCATGCTGTGAGATGGATCACATCTGCTCTTGGCGGCTCTCGGCTCATTGAACAACGACGGAGGCGAAAACAGAGTCGCATCGTCAACACTTGCTTAGTGTTTGATGCGCCACATTCAACGGCGATTCCACCCCAGGGCATTCGGGCAGAGAGCGATTTCACCGGGTTTCAATCTCTTGCAGAGGATCTCATCCAGCCAATGCCGGTTATGGTCCTCTCTGTGATTTCGTATGTGCAAGAAAGTATTCACTTGGCTTACCATGGCGGGGAGGAATCCTTGCAATGAAATCTGTCTCGAAGCTGCATCTGGTTCGTTTGGTTTGCGTTGCCTCCTTCATTGGGGCGGCCTCGATTCTTTCTTCCGTTTGCGCATTGGCGCAGACCGCTGCCGAGGCCTCAAAGATTGCCGCTGTTCTGAACACCGACGCCCAGGCAGTCATAGACCGTCTCTCGAGCCTGAGTGAATTGGCGGACGGAACATGGAAGATGCAGGCCGGCAATTTCGCTCATGGCGAAGCTGTCAATCTGGACGAAAGCACATGGCAGCCTATCTCGCGCGGCCCGGCACCCAAGGATGCGGTCTGGTTTCGCCAAACATACGAGGTTCCAGCCACGCTGAACGGCTACGACCTGACGGGCGCGCGCATCTGGTTTCAGTTCCATGCCAGCGCGAACGGTCCCATGCCCGAGATTCTTTACTTCGACGGCAGGCGGGTGGCCATGGGCGACGATCTGGAGCCGGTTGTGCTCTTCGATCATGCCCGGCCCGGAGACACTGTCTCGGTCGCGATCAAGCTATTGCGCACCATCGATGACAAGCAGATGAAGGGCGCGACGCTGAAGATCGAATTCCCTGAGAATCGGCCGAGCCCGGAGGATCTGCGCAGGGAGTTCCTTGCTGCTACTCTTCTTGTTCCCGCGCTGGCGCCCAACGACCCCTCCGAGTTCGTCACGCTTTCCG
Source organism: Occallatibacter sp. (assembly GCA_049522255.1). Lineage (GTDB taxonomy): Bacteria > Acidobacteriota > Terriglobia > Terriglobales > Acidobacteriaceae > Telmatobacter. The sequence goes on along the minus strand of JBEKOA010000059.1, from coordinate 7,754 downwards.
ACGCCATTCGCACAGTAGACCTGACCGCTCTTTCCGTGCATGACCAGGCCAGGTTCGACGCCAGCCTCAAGGCGGCTCACTCCAAGCTCGAACCCCTTACGCCACTCTTGCGGCAGGTTACGTTTCATCTCACCGGCAACTCGCACATCGATGCTGCCTGGCTGTGGCCGTGGACCGAAACCGTGGATGTGGTCAGGCGCACCTTCGGGACTGCACTGCAATTGATGAATGAGTATCCCGATTACACATTTACTCAGTCTGCGGCTGCCTATAACGAGTGGATGGCCGACAAGTATCCCGAGATGAATGCAGAGATTGGACGGCGCATCGACGAGGGCCGCTGGGAGATTGTCGGTGGCATGTGGGTCGAGCCGGACCTCAACCTGCCCGACGGCGAGTCGCTCGTTCGTCAACTGCTGGTGGGCAAGCGCTGGTACAAGCAGGCCTACGGGGTGGATGTGCGGATCGGCTGGAACCCGGATTCCTTTGGATACACCTGGCAGTTGCCGCAGATCTACAAAAAAAGCGGTATTGACTACTTTCTAACCCAGAAGATGGCCTGGAACGATACCAACCCACTCCCCTTCAAGGTCTTCTGGTGGGAATCGCCGGATGGGTCGAAGGTGCTGACTTACTTTCCGCATGACTACGGCAATCAGGATCTGAACCCGGTGCGGCTGGCGCGCGACTTCACCATTGCGCAAAAGCAGGCCAACGGACTCACCGGCATCATGGATCTTTATGGCATCGGCGATCACGGCGGCGGGCCGACAAGGGTGGTTCTGGATGAGGGCTTTCATTGGTTGACGCCCGGTCACGTGACGCCGAAGATGGAGTTCGGCACGGCGCAATCCTTCTTCACCAGCCTCGAAAGACAGATTGCGCCCGACAGCCCTGTCTGGGATTACGCGTCGATTGCGAAGGGGTATACTGCCCCAGCAGCGATTGCCGGCAAGGTGAGCATTCCCACATGGAAGAGCGAGCTTTACTTTGAGTATCACCGCGGCGTGATGACCACGCAGGCCAACCACAAGCGCAACATGCGCGAGGCCGAGGAAGAGATGCTCAATGCGGAGAAGTGGGCTTCGCTGGCCTGGCTCGATGGCAACACTTATCCCGCAGCGGAGCTGACCGAGGACTGGAAGAAAGTGCTTTTTAATCAGTTCCACGACTTGGCCGCGGGCTCCGGTGTCGGCCAGATCTACAAGGACGCGCAGAAGGACTACGACGTGGTGCGCCTGTCGACGAACGAGATCACACAGGCTTCTCTCGACAAGGTGGTGGAAGGCATCGACACGCAGGGCGAAGGCACGCCGGTGGTGATCTTCAATCCTCTCGGATGGACGCGAACGGGCAAGGTGCGGATCAAAGCGCAGGTCCCTTATAAGGAGGGTTATCACTTCCGTATCGTGCCGCCGCGCACCGCCGGACCTGTCACTTATCCGAGTAATGTTTTATGGGACAAGCAGACCGGCGTCGCGGAGATGGATGCGGACGTTGAGGTTCAGGCTCTGGGTTACGCGGTCTATCACCTGGTGCTCGAGCCGGACAGCGGCGGCCGCTCTGGAACTGCGTTTGCACTGATTCCGCAGAGTTTTGAGAGTGAATCATTCATACGGATTCGCAACAACAAGCTGCAATTGACGGTGGATAAAAGTACCGGCTGCATCACCAGCTTGCTGATGCATTGGACTCCGGAACAAAACAAGAAATGGGCCACGGTGGAGGAAGGCGTGCCACCGGTCATTCCGACTATTACCGTTGAAACCATCGCTCACGAAGGCTGCGCGAACGAACTTCAGACATTCAAAGACACGCCCAAGCAATACGATGCGTGGAATATCGATCCTGGAACGCTGGATGAGCCGATGCCGCTGACTCATGCCGACCGCGTTGAACTTGTGGGGGCAGACACGCGCTCTCCGGCGGTTCGCGTGACACGCACCTGGCAGAAGTCCAAATTTGTGCAGACGATCAGTCTGCGGACCGGAGCCGATCAGGTCGATGTTGATAACGAGATCGACTGGCACGAGACGCATGTACTGCTCAAGGCCGCATTTCCTTTGTCGGTATCGAGCGATCATGCCACGTATGAGATTCCTTACGGCAGCATCGAACGGCCGACGACGCGCAACAACAGTTGGGAGAAGGCGCAGTTTGAGGTTCCTGCGATGCGCTGGGCCGATCTCTCCGGCCGGGGCGAAGGCGCCAGGACCTACGGCCTGAGCGTGATCAATGAGTCGAAGTACGGTTACGACGCGGCGGATAACGTGCTGCGGCTTACGCTGCTGCGTTCGCCGGTCTGGCCCGATCCCGAGGCTGACCGCGGCCACCATCACTTCCGCTATGCGCTTTATCCGCACCTCGGCACATGGAAGGAAGCGCAGACCGTTCGCCACGGCTGGGAGTTCAATTATCCGCTAACGGCAGTCACCACCATTGCACACCCCGGATTGTTGCCGGCGGTGTACTCCTTCGCCTCGGTCGCGCCGGAGAATATCGTACTGACCGCGATGAAGAAGGCGGAAGATGCGAACGCGCTGATCTTGCGGGGTTATGAGTGGGCGGGAAAGAGCACAACAGCGAAGTTCCACGTGCCGCCGGGAGCGCTCTCGGCGACGGTGACCAACTTGATGGAGTCGCCGGATACTCCGGAGGCGACCGCGCTTGAGGTGACGGGAGACATGGTGAAGGCGCCGATTCGACCGTATGAGATCTTGACGATCCGGGTGGATTACCCGAATGGGGGAGTGAAGCAGTAGGGGATTCAAAAGGTTCTTGGTATCCCACCCTAGCGACAAAAAACGTCCCGAGGGTGGGGCACCCGGCACCCGGAGTAATCCTTCGCCGATTAAGCTTCAGGCATCTCGGCCCTTATTGAACGGTTACAGGATACGTGGTGATAAAGAGTCCCTTGTCCACTTCCGATGATGTCTGCCTCCCGGGTCTGGCGATGTGGATGGTGTTCAGGAGAATCTGTTTACCCGTATCGAATGAAATGCCGAGAATCAGCACATCCGGTTCTCCGCCCGCCTGCCAGATGTCTCCTTCAATCGAGTCAGTTGTGCGCGTGCTGTATTCACCTTGGAAAGCATGACCGCCAGCGAAGTGAAACTCCGCCCGCCCATCCTCTGCATCGCGGCTGCCGCGACAGATCGGCAGAACACCACGGTACAGGACCTTGCCACTGAGGCGAATTTCCACACCGAGTTTGTGATCATGGTTGCATCGCTTAGACCAAGTCCACACCTCGTCGCTGTTCACCGCGACGGAGGAAGGCTGCGCGATTGCAGGTGCAGCGACCAAGACCGCGAAAAACAACAGCGCGCATTTCACAATGATTCTGCTCAGGATATGCATGACGAATTGAGTGTACGCCTTTCGGCCAGCCTATCACTGCCAACCGGCAGTTAATATCTCGGCGACGAAGTATGGCTTTCGAGCCTCATGCGTAGCAGTTGCACCTCTTCGCAGCCAATGAAGCGCCCCTTCAAGTGGAATCGATAGCAAAGATGCTGTTTCCCATTCTTTGGTACTCTAGCCGGGAGGAGCCTTATCCATGGACATCACTTCCCCGTTCTTTGTAGTTGCCATCATCGTCGCGGTCTTTGCCGTGGCGATTTTCTTCGCCGCCAGTACGAAGGAAGACGAGCCTCCGGCGGACTGACCGGCACGACTCAGATTGTTTCCAGATGCAGAAAGGGCCGCTACGCTTGCGCGCAGCGGCCCTCACTCATTTGGGCTGGATGACAGGCCCTATCACTGTGGCTTCTTCTCGTCCTTTTTGTCTTTGTCCTTGTCGGATTTCTTGTCTTGCTGTGGCTTGGCAGCCGGTGGCGGGGCAGGCCTGGGAGCAGGCTGAGCCGCTGGGGGCGGGGTTGGTCTGGCTGGCGGCGGAGCCACTTGCCTGGCTGCTGGTTGAACAGGCGGGGGCGCTACAGGCCTGGTGGCCGGTGGTGCCGCCTGTTGAGGAGCGGGCCTGGCCATCGGCTGAGCCGGTGGAGGCGTTGCCGGTCTGGCGGCGGCGGGCGGAGGTGCAGGTCTTGCTATCGGTTGATTCTCCGGTGGCGCAGAGGGTCTCGCCATTGGCGCAGGGACGGGCTTCTCCATCGGCTCAACAACTTGATTCCGGGCTGGCGCTGCGGCGGGCGCGGGAGCCGGTGAAGGCCGGGCTACCGGGACCATGGGACCGCCGGGCGTTCTAGCCGGAGCCGAGGCTGCCGGAGGGGGTGCAACGATGGTGCGGCCCGGCAGAGGCCTGACAGGCGTGGTTGCTCTAACGGGGGGTTCTACGGGCTTGGCGCCTGGCTTGGCCGAGACCAGCTTGCCCGTTTCGTTGATGAGGGCTGGGCGCTGGGCAGTTACAGGCACGGGACGGGTGGGTGGGTGGAGAGCGATTGACACCCGGACAGGTTGAACCTGAGGACTGGCCAGCACCTGCACATGATTGAACTGATTGCGGTCCACGACGACTGCTGCGGTGCGTGCCGAGCGGCCGGAGGCGAAGTCGTTCTGGCTCATGGCAGAGACGCCGATGGTGCGGTTCACATAGGTCACGTTGACCACGTTGATGTTCACGTAGGTAGTTTGCACGTGAACGACCCGGCTCTCGGTGATGTTGGAGATGTTGATCTGGTCGATGTAGCGAGGGCTGGCGTGATACCAGGGGTGGTAAACCTCGCCAGGGCCGAGCGGGAACCAGGCGGAGACGCCCGCGCCGCCCACTTGAATGCCTCCGGCAAAGACGACCAGCGCGGGAGACCAGACCGGATGCGCGGCCGGAGGTCCGGGAACCCATCCCCAGCGGCCTTCGAAGGAAACCCAGCGGCCATAGTGGAAGGGCGCATACCCCCAGGACTCATCCTCAACCCAGACCCATCCCCATGGATCGTGGTTGACCCAGTGGCCGTAGTGGTAGGGCGCCCAGTCGGCGGGCACGTTGTTGGGGAACCAGATTGGACCGTAGTCGGTGCCCGGCAACCAAGTGCCGTTGGCGTCCAATTCGTAGGCGCCTGGGATCTCGGGGCTTACATAGCGATAGGAGGCGGCATTGGCGATCTGCTGATCGCGCCAGTGGCTCCACTTGTCCAGGTCGTCCCAGTCGGCGGGTTGCAGCCATTGGGGATAAACCGGGTTGGAGCCCGCCAACTCCAGTGCCGTGCCTTGGGCGATGTACTGGCTAAAGCCGCCCGCGCCAGAGATCACTACATTGTTGTTGTTGGAGAAGTTGGTGAAGATGGTTGCGCCTTGATCGGGCAATACATCCACGCGAAGCTCTCCCGGCTGGTAGAGGCCGGCGCTTCCGCTGGGGGAGTTAATGTGCAGCCATTGGTTTTGCCATAGCCCGAGCGTGTGGACGTGCACCGAGCCCTGGGCGACGCCGACTGAGAGGCTCCAAGGGGTGTCGGCGACAAAACTCACATCGGAGTTCGGACCGATGCGAATGTAGGTCTGACCGACCTGAATCTCGGCGCGGCCATCAGAGTCCGTGAAAATGCGGTCGCCGGGACCCATTGGGAAGTTGGGCACCGCCTGGCCCCAATCGTCAGAGCCTGCCTGCTGAATGGACACCGCGCCGGTGACCAAAGAGAGCCGGCCGGCCTGCGCGGGCGGATCATCCTGAGCGTACTGGTCATCCTGAGCGCGCGAAGGTGCGGCAGCGAGCATCAGAAGTGCTGGGATTGCGGCTGCCAGCAGCAGTTTTCGCGTAATGGAGAGGGAGTATGAGTGCATCGCGACTTCCTTTCAGTTGGGGCTTTCGTTGGGCGCTCAGTGTCTCCCGTTTGGGCTAAACCTGTTATTCCGGGGGAGCGGAAACCTGGCGCGTTGGGGTGAAGCTTGCGATCATCGAGGGCTGTCCGCACCCTTGCGGAGCCAAGTCCCTCCATGGTGGATACTAACCCGATTGAGCAGGGAAAGTGGCAAAAAAGATGTTGCCTCGGACCCGGCGATTCCAGCTCCCTTGCCCGATTCGAGGAACCATTCGGGGTACGCCGGCGTATAACGGGGCTAGAGGGCGATTGGCACCATGCGAAATCTTACACAATGTGCGACATCGTTGGTTGTGGGCCTGTTGTTGGCGGGCGGAATCACAGGATGCAGGGTCCATGTCGACAAGGACGCCAGCGGTGACGAAAAGAAGGTTCAGGTGGATACCCCATTCGGCGGCATCCATGTAAATACCGATCAGACCACCGCGGTGGACCTGGGCCTGCCGACTTATCCCGGCGCGGTGGTGGTGAAGGGTGACGACAAGCACAAATCGGCCGATGTGCATCTGGGCTTTGGCGAGTGGGAGCTGCGGGTAAGGGCGGTCTCTTATGAGACCCCCGATCCCCAGGACAAAGTGACCGATTTCTACAAAAAGGCGCTGGGACGCTTTGGGGACGTAATTGTCTGCCAGGGCAAAACTCCGGTAGGCTCCCCGACCGCCACGCACGAGGGGCTGACCTGTACGGACGACAATGACCACCATGTCCAAGTCGACGAGGGAGGGTACCATCCGGGAAACGATAACCGGCAATTGAAAGCCGGCTCAAAACGCCACCAGCATATCGTCGGCTTTGAAGATCCAAGTGACGGCAAGACCCGGTTCGCCCTGGTGGCGCTGGATTTGCCCGCCGCCGTGGATTCGAGCTCCGGCAAGAGCGATTAGGGGCTTTTAGCGCGATCCTTCATTGGAATGCGGGAATGCTAGAATCGCCCAAGCTACGCGAGGCAGGCACAACAAAACCCCGTCCGGGCCGGACGGGGTTCGTGTCAATCGTGAACTTCACACTGAGATTCGGTTCCGGCTTCAGGCCTGAAGAGCAGCCTCGATCAGAACTCAGCGGAACCTCAAGCGTTGTGGAATTTACGCTTTGGCGATCTTGCCGGTCTTGATGCAGCTGGTGCAGACCCTGATGCGCTTGGCGTTGCCATTGACCAGCGCCTTTACCGCTTGCAGATTCACGCTCCAGCGCCTGCGGGTGACGTTGTGGGCGTGTGAGATGTTGTTACCGAACTGCGGACCTTTTCCGCAGATATCGCATACCTGTGCCATGACTTCGCTCCAAACTTTGGTGTTTCGCGCCGCCGCTGCAAGCCATCTCAGCGCTCCAACTTAATGATGAGCGAATTTGAGACCTGTCCAAACGGGGCTTAGGAAGACACACTACCCCGGCGGTTGCCGAATCTTCATTATACCCGGAATAGGCCCCTTGGCCAACCTGCAGCCTGGTCTAGTTCGCGGCAGCCTGCCCCTGGCGAAGGTTTTCCAGCACCTTTAGATAGGCGCGGGAGGTCTCGGTGATCACTTCTGGCGTTCCGGCGTCGATGGCGGCCAGGTTGACCAGGTCGCCGCCCACGCCGAGCGCGCGGGCTCCGGCGCGGAGAAAGCTCTCGGCAGTTTGCAGTGTGACGCCGCCGGTGGGAATCAACTTCAAATGCGGGAATGGAGCCAGCAGGGACTTGAGATAGCTGGCGCCTCCCACGGCCGAACAGGGAAAGACCTTCACGTAATCCGCGCCGGCATTCCATGCGGTGATGACCTCGGTAGGGGTGAGAGCGCCGGGAATGGAGAGCTTGCCCAGGGCGCGGGTCTTGGCGATGACCTCAGGGTGAAGGCTCGGGCTTACAACGAACTCGGCGCCGGCCTCGATGGTGGCTGCGGCCTGATCGGCGGTGGTGACGGTACCGGAGCCTAGCAGGAGCTTCGCTCCGTATTCGCGCTTGAGCTCTTTCAACACATCCAGAGCGCCGGGAACGGTCATGGT
>JBEKOA010000058.1:0-23885 GCA_049522255.1 Occallatibacter sp. | reverse complement strand
CCTATTCGCCCTCCAGCGCGACGGCCACGTTCACTGTTGAACAGTTTGTGGCCACAGGCGACAGCCGCACCGTCACCGAGCCCACGATTCCGGCCGTCTGCAGCATGCTCAACGCAGGCCTCGCAATGGTGAACGACGACATTCCCGCGACCGTGGATTCCACCGTGAGCAATCCCGATGGCGCACGCATCCAGGCGGCGCTCAATAGCTGCGCAGGCACTGGTCAAGCGGTCGAGCTTTCGCAGGGCAGCGAAGGTAACAACGCATTTCTGAGCGGCCCGATCTCCATGCCGTCGAGCGTCACGCTGCTCGTCGACCCAGGCGTCGTGCTCTTCTTCTCGCGCAATGTGCAGGACTACGACACCACCCCTGGTACGCACACCTGCGGCACCGTCAACAGCAACAGTGCCACCAAGAGCTGCCTGCCGCTCATTGATATTCCGGGTGGCTCTTCCAACGTCGGAATCATGGGCTTTGGCAAGCTCGATGGCCGCGGAGGAGATCCGCTTCTCAACGCCTTCCCATCGAGTTTCACCGGCCAAAGCTGGTGGGGCCTGTCGTCGATCGCCAACAACGGCGGCAATCAACAGAACCCACGTTTCATCCAGTTGGATACGGGCTCGAGTAACATTACGCTCTACAAGATCACGCTGCGCAATTCGCCCCTCTTTCATGTTTCCACTACGGGCGCCGTCTCAAACTTCACCGCGTGGGATATAAAAATCGTCACACCCACGAGCTCTCGCAACACGGACGGCATCGATCCCGGCAACGCGCAGAACTTCACTATCACTCGCTCCTGGGTCTCAGACGGCGACGACAATGTAGCTGTTGGCGCTGCGAATTCTGTGCCGGCCGAAAACATTTCAGTCACCAACAATCGCTTCTTTGCCGGTCACGGCGAGTCGATCGGCAGTTTCACGCAGGCAGGCGTGAGCAACGTGCTCTTTGACGGCAATATGCTTTCGGGCAACGGCATCGCCGGCGCGGGCAGTTCCGTCAACAACACGGCAGACAGCAACTCCACGGGCCTGCGCATCAAGTCCGGATACGATCGCGGCGGACTTGTGACCAACATCCAATATTCGAATTCCTGCTTCCAGGACCACAAGGCCGAAATCGTCTTCAATCCTAACTACGAGAACACGACGGGCAGCCTTGCGCCGAATCTCCAAAACATCCTGATACAGAACCTCGCGTTTCTCACGACGGGCACTGTGCAGTTCACAGGCACCCTTGACGGCAGCACGGTGTTTCCGCTCCAGATCACACTCGACAACGTAAGCGTCCCAAGCACGGTCCCAGTTTCAGAGTTCAGCCCGGCGCCTAGTGAAACCGAGATGAGTTACGGGCCAGGACAGGTTTCGAGCGATTTCATCAACGATTACGCAACCTTTGTTGGCGTTAACGGCAACACTGTTACCAACAACATCACCGCAACCTCTCTCAACCCGCCCGTGTGCAGTTTCACATATATCGCACCGGAGCTGACCAGTCCCAATGGCGTGCCGCAGACCATCACTGAAGGCCAGAACGCAACTGCTGTCGCGATTCTCACACCGGCAGTGGGCGGCGCCGCTTATCCCACAGGCACGGTTACTCTGACTGACGCGCTGACAAGTGAGACGACGACAATCGCTCTGCCGGGAAACTCAGATACACTTTTCATTCCACTTACCGGCCTCACTCCAGGCACACACAGCTTCACCGCGACGTACTCCGGCGATTCCAATTACCCGCTTGCCGCCGGCCAAACCGCTTACTCTACCACCGGACCTTATGTCGTTACCGTGAACGCAGACAGCCTTGGCGCCACCACCACCAGCTTGACTGGCGTACCCACCTCAATAACATTTGGCACTTTGTTCACGGTCACGGCAACCGTCACCGGCAGCAATCCCACAGGCACGGTCGAGTTCATCGTGAACGGCACGGTCTATCAGAGCGCGCCGGTCAGTTCAGGTTCAGCCTCGGCAACCATCAGTCTGCCCTTCAGCACCAGCGCCTACAGCATCTACGCCGTGTATAGCGGTGACGCCGCCAACGACGGTTCCCTTTCCGCGGCGCAGACCGTCACGGTCACTCCGGCGCTCACCACCACCGCGCTTTCAGCGAACACGACGACCACCACGCTCGGTCATCCCATCGTGCTCACGGCGACCGTCGCGTCTTCTGTTGGCGCGCCCACGGGATCTGTAACATTCACGTACACCACGACCGGCAGCGGCACGCCGCAAGCGACAACGGCCACGCTCGTGGCTTCATCCACCTCGAACGCTTCAGTAGCCACAGCCGGCATCGATCTGCCGATCGGCACGGACACTGTCACAGCGACTTACGCTTCCAGCGGCAGTTTCGCAGGCTCGGCATCAGCGCCCATGGCCTTCACTGTCACAGTGGGAACCATAATTCCGTTGCCCGCCAATCCCCTTCCTCTGCCCTACACCATGACTACGTTCGCCGGCGGCGCAACAGCCAACTGCTCCAGCGAGACCGACAGCTTCGGTGACGGATGTCCAGCCACCTCGATCCTCTTTGGCGGATCAGTTGATCTTAGAAGTGTTGCCGCCGATCCATTCGGGGACATCTATCTTACGGACTCAGTCGCAAGCTTGATCCGCCGCATCGCGCCCAACGGAGTGATCTCCGATTTCGCGGGTAGAGTCAGCGGTTCGGCCTGCGCGCCCAGTGCAACTCTTGGTTGCGCGCCGACACAAGTCACTCTCAACAAGCCGCGCGGCGTCTCAAGTGACGCGCAGGGCAACATCTATATCGCCGGCTACGACAGCCACGAAATCTTCAAGGTGAGCGTCTCCACCGGTTTGCTTTATCTGGTCGCAGGCGCAGGCACCGCGGGCAGTTCGGGTGACGGCGGCCCGGCAACATCGGCGCAAGTGAATGCGCCGCGCGGTGTCTGGGCCGATACAGTCGGCAACGTCTACATCGCCGACACCTCGAATAACAAGATTCGCGTGGTCGACATTGCCGGCAACATCCGCACCTTCGCCGGCACCGGCACTGCATCAACGACCGGCGATGGCGGACTCGCAACATCTGCCACCATCAACAATCCGCAAGGCGTGATGACGGACGCAAATCTGAATGTCTACATCGCCGACTCCAGCGGTGGCAAAATCCGCGTCGTCTGCGTCACATGCGGCACCGGCTCTCCGCTCGATTCTCTTCTTGCGATTCTCGGTATCACTGCGCCGCAGAACGGAAATATCTATACCATTGCCGGCGGGGGCAGTTCATCTGGCCCATATCCTACTCTCGCTACCAACGTCAGCATGAGTCCGCAAAAACTTGCCGTCGATCTCGGCGGCAATATCTACATTTCCGACGGCAACGGTGTCGCATGGTTGCTCGACGCACATACGGCCAACATTCGTCCCATCGCGGGCAAGACCAGCACCAATTGTTCTACAGCAACTGATAATCTCGGCGACGGCTGCCCGGCCACGCAAGCCATCATCGGCGATGGCGGCAACGGCATTGGCGTTGGCATCGACGCGCTCGGCAACCTCTATATTTCAGATACGCTGAACGCGCGCATTCGCAAAGTGATCACCGGCCTTGCATCACCGGCGACCGCGACCGCCAGCACGGCAAGCCAATCCGTCGAGTTGCATTTCATCCCCGGCGACACGCTCGCGGCGACAAACGGCATCGCAACCACTTCGAGCGGATGGTCGCTCGCCACTCCCGCTTGCACCACCAATTCCGACTCGACCTCTGACTGCTTGCTGACCTCGAGCTTCACGCCTGCGGTGCCAGGCGCACTTTCTACACCGCTCACCATCAACAGCGCGCAAAGCAATGTAGCTTCGCTGGCACTCACGGGAGTTGGTCTGGGCGCAGGCGCAACTCTTGACCCCGCGACACAAGTCAGCTTCGGATCAAGCCTCGCCGTCTCCGGCCTTGCCGCCGACAATGCGGGCAACATCTATGTCTCTGACTTGAACAGCAAACAAGTCTTGCTGTTTACACCTGCGGCTCAGGCTCAGGGCGCAAGTGCAACAGGTTCATCTCTCGCCGCCTTCGCCGCTCCCGGCGCGGTCGCCGTCGATCCACGTGGGTATGTTTACGTGGCCGATACGTCCGCTGGAACTGTCACACAAATCTCGCCCACCGGCACAGCAACGACTTTGCCGTTCTCGTTCAACTCGCCGGCTGGTCTTGCGGTGGATGCGCTGAACAATCTTTACGTCTCCGATTCCGCGGCGCAAACTGTCTATCAAATCGATCCCATCACCGGAGTCGAGCGCGCACTCGCACTCGGTGCGCTCGTATCACCTGCCGGCCTGGCCATCGATCCCTCAGGAAACCTGCTGATCGCCGATCCCGGAGCGCCGGCCATCTACCGGTTCAATCTCGCTACCGGCGCGCGCAACACAGTTTCGAATCCCGCCGTCGCGCCTTCGGCCGTTCTCACGGACGCGGCCGGCAATCTGCTTGTCGCCGATGCGGCGTCCATTCTTGCCGTGCCCGCGAGCAGCAACAGCTCCCCGTTCATCGTTGCGAGCCTCACGCCATCGATGCTGGCCGTCGATTCAGCGAGCAGCCTCTACACAGGTTCAGCCGGCGGTGTACTGAAACTCGGGCGCACGCAGGGCTACGTGCTGTTCGCTGCATTTTCAGCGCCGCAAACTGTCAGTCTGCTCGAATCGGGCAACCAGATTTACACAGCCAGCTCATTGGCTCAAACCGATACCGCCGATTACACGCTAACTCCGACTGCATCGACTGACTGCGCACTCTCAGGCAGCGGCTCGGGAACGGTTGCCGTCGGCGGAGCTTGCGCGCTTGCGGTTGCATACACGCCAACGACGTTCGCGACCACGGCCGATACCGTTACCTTCAACGGCAATCTCTCCAACGCCGCGCTCTCAACGCCGTCGCTGGTTCAACTCACGCTCACCGGACCGGCCACTGCGCCTGCGTCCACCACCACGCTGGGCGCATTTATTCCTGCGTCGCCCATCTACGGCCAGCCCGTCACACTGAGCGCTACAGTCACTGGCGCGGCACTCACGCCCACCGGCTCGGTTGTTTTCACCGTCGACACGTCCACCTACAGCATCACGCTCGCCAGCGGCACCGCTTCCACCATCGTGAACGGACTCACGGCCGGCATGCACAGCATTTCGGCTGCATACACCAGCAGCAACGGCTATGCTTCGTCCACGTCGACTACGGCAACGCTAGTTGTTGGGCAGGCCACGCCGATCGTCACTTGGCCAACGCCGGCTGCGATCACTTACGGAACAGCATTGAGCGCCACGCAGCTTGACGCAACGGCTTCAGTAGCCGGGATGCTTGTGTACACACCGCCGGCCGGAACCGTGCTGGGCGCGGGAACACAGACGCTCTCCGTTCTCTTCACGCCCGCCGACACAACCGACTACACATCCGTCGGGCAAAGCGTTCAGTTGACGGTGAACAAGGCAGCGTCTTTCATCTCGCTTTCCGCCAATCCGAATCCCGCCGCACAAGGCAAACCCGACGTGCTCACAGCGACTGTGACCGGCGCGGGCCAACCTGCCGGAACCGTTGTCTTCCTATCCGGAGCAACCACGCTCTGCACGTCGACGCTCAACGTCTCCGGAGTAGCCACCTGCTCATTTACGCCTACTGCATCGGGCACGCTCTCGATCAGCGCGCAGTATCAAGGCGACACCAATCACTTGGGCTCATCCGCCAGCCTGTTGCTCAATGTGTACGACCTTTCAATCACACTGCAATTTGCCAGCACGCAGCTCACGTATCCCGGCGCGACCGAGGTGACTGTGTGTGTCTCCGGCGCGACCAAGGCCACGCCCACAGGCACCGTCAAAATCGTCGATGGCGCGACCCTTCTCACCACTCTCACTCTCGGGGGCAATGGCTGCGCCTACTGGTTTATCTCGCCCGGCCTCAATGCCGGCAGTCACTCCATCACAGCGGTTTACTCCGGCGACAAGAACAACCCACCGGGAACTTCCGCCCCGACTGTGCTCACCGTCAGTCCAGTGCCGGTGAATATGAATGTCTCTTGCTTTGAATCTTCGTTCCCTTACGGAGGCAACTACCAATGCATCGTCATTGTGAGCTCGAAGGCGGGACCAGCGCGTGGAACCATCACTTATAGCTTCGACGGCGGCTCGCCTGTCGCCGCCGCACTCAACGCCGGCATTGCGCTGTTCACCATTACCAAGCCGGCCGCCGGCAATCACAGTGTTGTCATCGGCTTCGCGCAGCAAACCAACTATGCGGCTGCCGCTTCGCAGACTGAGAACTTCACCGTCACGCCTGCGCCGGTGACCGTCTCATTGACGCCGTCCGCCCGTCATGCGATTGCGGGAACGCCGGTAACATTCCAGGTCGCCGTTACATCGTTTAGCGCGGGTCCGCCCGATGATAACGGATCGGTATCCTTTTTGAACGGCTCGACGTTACTGGCCACCCTACCCGTCAACGCAAGCGGCCAGGCCAGCTACACCACGTCGAGCTTGCCCGTTGGGAACGACACGATTCGAGCTACCTTCGCAGGGGGAACCAACTACGCTTCTGGCTCAGCCAGCGTCACGATCACGATCACTCCGTAAGCAAATGAAGATCCGGGAAACTGGTGGAGCGAATTTTAATTGATGCAATGCGCCTCTCCGTTCTTCATGCAAACTGGGGTGATTGGAAAGCGATCTGCCTAACGCCGCCAATCGCGGGCGACCGGCATTCCGTCAATTAACTGAAGTTTGGCCTTCACAGAATGAATCAGACGGGCGCACTGTTTTCAACCTCTCCGGTCCTCATCGAGTTCCCCACTTTTGAGTCCTCGCTACGTTCGGCCTCGCACTCCTTGCGCTGGCTCCGGTTAAGCTGCGGCCCCATGATTTGTCCTCGATGTCGTGCATTATCAAAATACTCATTGCGCGCTAAAGAGGGTGAAATACTGTAGATGATTGATTCTGAATTGAGGGTTTTGGGACGGCGGGCGGGGATCGAGCTTTTCAACCCCCTTTTGACATCAGTAAGTTACAGAAACCAGGTTGCCAAAGATGCCATTGGAGTGTTCGGCTTTTTGTACGAGTTGCAGTGATAGAAACTGATCACTATATGAAGTACGCTGAAGGGAATCGATTTCGATCTCGTAACTAATGTGTTAACTTGTCTTTACACCTCAGCTTGCGCGAGGAGTATGGCGAGTCCGCTGGCTGAGGCGCTGAAGGATGGCGAACTCCGAATCCCAGCGAGAGCCGCAAGAGGGTGGATGGGAATACAAGTTGCGCTGAGTCACCGGACATGCTACCACTATGAAAAGGCGATATCTCTCGGTCCACAAGTGATCCAGTTGCGCCCCGCGCTGCACTGCCGCACGCCTATCCTCAGCTACTCCCTTGACGTCACTCCGTCGAAACACATCCTGAACTGGCAACTAGACCCTCACAATAATCGACTGGCGCGGCTTCTCTTTCTGGAGAAGACAGAGGAACTCCTGGTTGAGGTCAGCCTTGTCGCAGAGCTTTCGCCTTACAATCCATTTGAGTTTTTCCTGGAACCGGGAGTTGAAGAATTCCCCTTCGCATACATGCCGGGCCTTGCCAAGGATTTGGAGCCCTATCGATCGGTGGACGCCTCTGGGCCGTGGCTGCAAGCGTTTCTTGAGAGTTTTCTGGGCCGGAAGTGCGGCACGCTTAATCTTTTACTGGACTTGAACCGAAGGGTGCGAGACGAAATTGGTTATGTGACGAGACTGGAGCCGGGTGTCCAAACGTGCGAGGAGACCCTTGAGAAGCGCACGGGGTCGTGCCGCGACTCTGCATGGCTCCTGGTCCAAGCCCTACGAAACTTGGGGATCGCGGCACGGTTTGTGTCGGGCTATCTGATTCAGTTGGCAGCTGACGAAGGAGCGATGGGGGGCGAAGGCGCTGGGCCGAAGACAGACTCAGCGGATTTGCATGCCTGGGCAGAGGCGTTCTTGCCAGGAGCTGGGTGGATTGGATTGGACCCGACATCGGGTTTACTGGCAGGCGAAGGGCACATACCTCTGGTCTGCACTCCGAATGCCTCGCAAGCCGCGCCGATCGGAGGCACTGTGGAGCCGGCGGGGGTTGAATTCAGCCACTCCATCTCTGTTCGCCGTTTGAACGATCCGCGACGGACTTCCATGCCTTTTACCGAGGCGGATTGGTTGCGTGTAAGACAGGTTGGACAAGGAATCGATGCGGAGCTGTTAGCTCAGGATGTACGCCTGACCATGGGCGGCGAGCCTACTTATGTCGGCATCGACGAGCCGGAGAGCCCGCAATGGAACATCGATGCCCTGGGCTCGATGAAGCGAACCCGCGGTCTGGCTCTCATCCAGTGTCTGCGCAAGAGGATGGCGCCAGGCGCGCTGCTTCACTATGGACAAGGGAAATGGTATCCAGGCGAGCCCTTGCCGCGCTGGGCGTTGAGTTGCTATTGGCGCGCCGATGGTGTTCCTGTTTGGAAGGATGCCAAGCTGATTGCACAGGCCGATCATGAATACAAGTTTGGAGCGACTGAAGCCTTCAGTTTTATGGAAGCACTGGCGCTGCGCCTTCAGGTGAGCTTGGAAAACATACTCCCTGCGTTCGATCCGGAATCCGAGTCCAAGGAACCGGTTGGTTACATTCTTCCAGTCCGTCGCCGGCAACCGAAGGGGCAATTGCGTTGGTCGAGTCAGTTATGGTTTCCTCGTCCGGAGCGTCTGGTGTTGTCGAAGGGCGATTCGCCGATTGGCTATCGTATTCCGACCGTATCGATGCCCTGGGTCGCGCCAGATGAGCTTGAATACGAGTTTGATGCTGCGCCGTTTCAAGATCGGGTCAAGCTCCCACCGCGGTCCGCGCTCCGCATGGAACTCTTCGAGATCGATCCGGAGGCCGATCCGCTTCCCGCAATCTTGCCTGCGTCCGAAAAGGCGGAGGTGCTGATCCGGCCCTCGCTCTGTGTGCAGGTGCGGGAAGGACGACTGCATGTGTTTCTGCCCTATGCGCCGATTCTTGCAGACTATCTCGACGTCGTCTCAGCCGTCGAAGATACGTGCCAGTATCTCACAATGCCAGTTTGGGTCGAGGGTTACGCGCCAGATCCAGATCCACGGTTGCGGTCGTTCAGTGTCACACCGGACCCCGGCGTCCTTGAAATAAACCTGCCGCCGGCGAGCAATTGGGTGGAACTCGAGCAAATCTACACGGTACTCGACGAAGAGGCCCGCCATAATCGGCTCACGGCCGAGAAGTTCCAATTTGACGGCGGCCATATCTCTACCGGCGGCGGAAGCCACATTGTGATCGGTGGCGCCACTGTGCTCGATAGCCCGATCCTGCGCCGCCCGGATCTGTTGCGCAGCATGTTGGCGTTTTGGCAGAATCACCCGGCGCTATCGTTCCTGTTTTCCGGAATGTACGTCGGGCCGACGAGCCAATGCCCTCGCGTGGACGAAGCGCGCCTGGACACTCTGTATGAACTCGAAGTTTCCTTCGGCCAACTTCCTTCGAAGGATTGTCCGCCGTACATTGTGGATGGGCTGTTCCGCAACTTGCTTGCCGATATTACAGGGAATACGCATCGCAGTGAGTTCTGCGTCGACAAACTCTTTCCTCCGCGCGGTTTCGGTTCACAACTCGGCTTACTCGAACTGCGAGCGTTCGAAATGCCGCCCCATGTGAGAATGAATCTTCTACAGATGCTGCTGGTCCGCGCCCTGGTATGTGCATTTTGGAAGACTCCGTTCCAGGGCGGCCTGATCCGCTGGGGCTCGACACTCCACGACCGATTCATGTTGCCTGAATTTATCAAACGCGACCTTTCCGAGGTGCTCGCCCATTTGCGGCGGTCCGGCTGCAACCTTGAGGAACAGTGGTTCGCCTCACATCTGGAGTTCCGTTTCCCGAAGATTGGATCAGTTGCCGCGGAGGGGGTTGAACTGGAACTGCGTCAAGCGCTCGAGCCTTGGAACGTACTCGCGGAAGAGAGCGTCTCCGGCGGAACGGTGCGCACTGTCGACTCTTCGCTCGAGCGGATCCAGGTTAAGCTGACTGGGATCACTGAGGAATCGCGCTACATAGTTGCCTGCAACGGACGCCGGGTGCCGCTTCAACTCAATCGCGAAGCCGGGGTCGCCGTCGCAGGGGTACGATATCGTGCGCGCAGCTTGTCGGCAACCCTTCACCCGACCGTCCCTGTCCACGCGCCGCTCGTCTTCAACCTTATCGATTGCTGGAAAGATCGCTCCATCGGCCAATGTGCTTACCACGTTTCACCGCCCGATGGGAGCCTATATGCGGCTCGTCCGGTCAACAGGGCAGAGGCCGAAATACGATGCCGTGAGCGCTTTCAAATCACCTACCCCGCGCTCAGTCTCATGAGCCTTCCCGAGAGCGAAGTCAACCCGATTCTTCCGTTGACTCTGGATTTGCGCCTGTCCCCACCCAACCGTAAGACCCAAATCGAGACGCAGGGAGTCGAGCCATGACTGTCGATTTATCTCAGACACTCCTCCCTTATGGAAATGCCTATAACGAGGCATCGGCTGACGGTGTGACCCCTCGCCCGCACTGGGCAAGCCTGATGGACTCTCTTCGGGATGTCGGGTCGGAGGAGTTGGAACGGCGCTGGGGACGGGCAGAGCGCCGCATTCGCGAGAACGGCATTACGTACAACATCTACAGCGATCCGCTCGGAACAAACCGGCCCTGGAAGATCGACGTAGTTCCATTCCTCATCGCAGCCGACGAATGGCGCACCATCGAAGCAGGAATCATTCAGCGCGCCCAGTTGCTGAACCTCATTCTCGAGGATCTTTACGGCACGCAGAGTCTCGTTGCGAATGGCCACTTTCCTTCCGAGCTTCTTTATGCCAACCCTGCATTTCTTCGCCCCCTGGTGGGAGTGCGCGTCCCCGCGCACAGTTATCTGCATATGCTGGCAGTCGATCTAGCCCGCTCTCCGGATGGGCAGTGGTGGGTTCTCTCCGATCGAACGCAAGCTCCGTCAGGCAGCGGCTATGCACTCGAGAACCGCACCATCGTGTCGGGTGTTTTGCCCGATCTGTTCCGAAACTCGAACGTGTTGCGCCTCGCTCCTTTCTTCCGTGCACAGCGCGAAGCGCTGACTGCCCTGGCACAGTGCGACAACCCACGCATCGTGATCCTGACTCCCGGTCCGTACAACGAGACCTACTTCGAACACTCATATATGGCGCGATACCTGGGCTTCACCCTGGTGGTGGGAGCCGATCTTACGGTGCGCGACCGTTGCGTCTTTCTTAAGACCGTCGATGGCTTGGAGCAAATCCATGTGATCTTGCGCCGGGTAGACGATAGCTTCTGCGATCCTCTCGAATTGAGGAGCGATTCCCTGCTCGGCGTGCCGGGCCTGGTCGACGCAATTGTCGCAGGAAACGTGAGGGTCGCAAATGCATTAGGCAGTGGCCTCATTGAGACCGCCGCGATCATGCCTTTCCTTCCCGGCCTTTCCAGATACCTGACTGGAGAAAAGCTGAAGCTTCCGTCCGTGGCGACCTGGTGGTGCGGGCAGCCGTCCGCGCTCGACTGGGTTCTCAATCATCTCGATTCAGTCGTGGTAAAGCCGGCGTTTCCATCGCGTGGCATGGAGCCGGTGTTTGGAGCCGAACTTGAACAAGGTGAAAAGGGCAGGCTCACCAAGCAACTGCGGGCACGCCCTCACGAGTATGTGGCACAAGAACAGATCGCTTTGTCTCATGCGCCTGTTTGGGACGACGGGAACCTCTACTCGCGAAGCGTGGTACTACGCACATATGTGCTCAACACCGGCAATGGGTGGACTGCGATTCCAGGAGGATTGGTGCGCGTTGCCGAGGTGGAAGGGTCCGTGGTATCCATGCAGCAGGGCGGGCACAGCAAAGACGCCTGGGTGCTATGGGACAGCCCGGTCGATACTTTTAGCTTGCTTCGCCCTCGCAATGAGCCGGTCGCTTTGCGCCGTGAATCGCCAGTTGTACCAAGCAGCGTTGCGGACAATGTGTTTTGGCTGGGACGATATGTCGAGCGGGCCGAATCCTTAGCCCGAATCGTGCGAACCCTGGTCTCTCGGGTGCGGCGAGCCAACCAGGCTGAACTCGGATGCCTGATCCGGCTCCACAGTTGCCTTGAGACCCATCAAAGCAAGTTGCGAAAGACAAAAAGAAAGCCCACGACCGCGCTGGAATTGGAGCAAGAACTGATCTCTCTGATCTCCGACACCAGACGGACCGACAGTCTGGTGTCCACCCTGTCCGAGGTGTCACGTGTTGGCGGCAGCGTGCGGGAACGGCTATCGTCCGATATGGTGTTTCTCATAGGCCAACTCCGGGACTCGATCCGGAGTGAGCCTGGAGCGCCATTTCTCGAGTACCCCGCAATGTTGACCAGTTGCCTGGAACTTCTCTCCGCATTTTCCGGAATGGAGCGCGAAAACATCAACCGCGGGTTGGGCTGGTTGTTCATGAGCATTGGACGACGTCTTGAGCGCGCAATCCATCTCACAAGGCAACTTCGCGAGATCACCACGCCGCTCGGCGAACTGGACTGGCCGCTCCTTGAGTGTTTACTCGAGGTCGCCGACAGTTCCATGACCTACCGTTCGCGGTACTACACCACGCTCCAGCCGCTGGCTGTTCTTGACGTGCTATTTGCGGATGAGACCAATCCCCGGTCCTTGGACTTTCAATTAACCCATCTCCTGAATCTCTATCGACAACTCCCTCGACACCTGCCCGATGACTTGAATGCGATGCGCCAAGCCCTGGCGTTGCTACGGACCTTCGATCTGCAAAAACTCAGTTATCCGCTACCCGGAGCCGCGGCCACCCCTGAAGCAGCCATTGCCAATGACGCCGATGGTCTTTCCCGTCTTGAGAGCTTCCTTAGAGGTTTGGAACTCCTCCTTCCTTCATGGTCAAATAATCTATCGAGCAGGTACTTCAGCCACGCTCGCACCTTGCCGATTACAACAGGCCTATGATCTACAGAATCGTACATCGAACCATCTGCAAGTACAGGCATCCAGTCTCGGTTGGGAAGCATGTGGCGTGCCTCAAGCCGCGATCGCTGCCCGGCCAGCAGTTGGCACAGAGCGAACTGCACATCCAGCCAACCCCGGCTACCATGACCGAGAGGATCGACTATTTTGGAAACACTCTCTACTTCTTCACGGTGCAGGAACCGCACAAGGAACTGGTCGTGGAGGCGCGGAGCGAAGTAAGACTGGACCACCACTTAATATCAGGACCGCAAGATTCGCTCGCTTGGGAAGAAGCAGTCAGGCTGCTCCCAATCGATCAAAGCGCGGCTGGACTCGAAGCCTACCAGTTTAGATTTGAGTCGCCACGCATCAAGTTGCGGAGAGAGTTTGCCTCATATGCTCTACAATCGTTTTCTCCCCGGCGACCGTTGCGAGAGGGGCTTCTCGATCTCACCGCACGTATCCACAATGACTTTCGCTTTGACTCAAAAGTCACGAACGTCCGCACGACCACCGAGGAGGTCTTTCGAAAGCGCCGAGGTGTATGCCAGGATTTTGCTCATTTTCAAATTGCCTGCCTTCGTTCACTGAACCTGTCGGCACGCTATGTCAGTGGATACCTCAGAACTCATCCTGTTCCAGGGAAAGCGAGACTGGCCGGCGCGGATGCTTCCCATGCTTGGGTGTCGGCTTATAGTCCCGGAATCGGTTGGATTGACCTCGATCCAACCAACAACGTTGTCCCCTCGAACAGTCACGTGACGCTCGCCTGGGGCCGGGACTACGGCGACGTAAGTCCTCTGCACGGCCTGATTCAAGGAGGCGGTGCGAATGATCTCTCCGTCTCCGTGGATGTCGAAGCGATCGAACCATGACGATCAAGAGCGCCGACCCAGGTCTTTAGTATTGTCTACTCAGTTCCGACCGGGGTATTGACCGATTGTTCGTTGGGCGTAGACTTCTCTTCCTCGGTCACTACAAAGAAATGACGCAGGTCGGCTGGTCCAAATGAAGTGGTCATGGCTACATCGGAAGCGTCCCGGCCTGTTGCCATGAGGATGCGGCCAAGCCGAGGCCGGTTGTTGCGCGCATCGAAGGTCCACCACCGGCCGTCGAGATAGACTTCGAACCACGCGCTGAAGTCCATGGGAAGGACCACGGGGACTCCGATGTCGCCCAGATACCCAGTCGCATAACGAGCCGGAATGTTCAGCGCACGGCAGAAGGTGATCGCGAGATGCTGAAAGTCGCGGCAAACACCAACGCGTTCTGTGTAAACATCGAGAGCGGTCTTAGTTGGCCGGGCATGCTGATAGTTGAAGGTCACCTTATTGTGGACCCAATTGCAAATTGCCTGCACGCGGCCCCAGCCGGGGTCGAGGTTCCCAAACAGCTCAAAGGCGATGTTTGAAAAGCGATCGACTTCACAGTAGCGGCTATTGAGCAGGTAGCCGAGAATCTCATTCGGCAGATCGCCCACGGGCAACTGGCATGCGGACTGGTTGACCTCATCCGGATTGTCCGAGGCTCGAATGAGCGTGGAGTTGGTCAGCCGAAGAAGCCCGGGGGGCGCAACGAACCTGGAACAACGATTTCCGAAACTGTCGATGTAGTTGGTGATCTCGAGTCCAGGTTCAGTCTGCAATTCATCCGGCTCCAGTAAATCTGGAACGCGTGAAGGATGCACGCTAAGGAGCGCAACCATTGCGACGGGCGTCGGGATTTGGAATTGAATGTCGTATGCAAGTCGAATCAACATTGTTGAGCTTCTTCTCTTCCCGATTTGGGGTTGGCTGCGAGCTTGTTCGAGGACTGGGAGGGCCTGACGATACTGTCATTGTCTCATTTGTTTAGATGCATCAGATGAGGAAGACGTCTCGCGAAGGACAACCAAGGGAACATTACGTGAAAGGATCATCGTTCTCGAAAGCCTCGCTGTAGGCGCGCTCCAAGCATGCAATGCAAAGAATGAGTAGGATAAGTATGCAGGGATCGCTGATCGAACCAACGCCAATCTCACGCCGTGCAGGGGTTGCTGCGAATAGATACGCTGGGGCAATTCTATCTGCACACTCAAGCAGTTGTAGAGCTTGACGGATCATGAGAAGAGCATTTGCAGTTGCAAGTGGAGGGGCGAAGATGTGCAGGATGATTGCAGCGGTCGGAAACATTGAGGTCGATTGGGTAGTCAATGCTGCTATCACGATGAGCAATGGCATGAAGGCGTCTCACGAACTTTCCTTCTCGTGTCCTGCAAATCCGGGTTGCGGAATCCGCCACCTGGATGGATGGGGAGTAGTATTTCTATCTCCCGACGGAAGTTTTCATTGCCTGAAAAGTGCGCTCCCGATTGGGGCGGACTCATTGGCCGATGCCATTCGATCAACTGAATGCAATGCCATGGCAATCCATGTGCGTTGTGCGTCACGGGAAGATCAGAAAGGGCTTGAATACGTCCATCCGATAGAAATCGAGGAGGGCGGACACAAATACTACTTCTTTCACAACGGCTACGCGCCCGATGTGCATTCTCTGCTCGGCAAGAGTGAGGGCGGATGGGATAGTGAGGACCTGATGGCGTGGCTCAGGCCGTCGCTCTTCGCAAAGTTCAATCAAACCGCATTACGAGATCGGCTCACGCTGCTGCCGGCGTCAACGGTGGCAGCGAATTGCATGTGCCTCGGACCCGATGGAATTACCGCTGTCAACTGGTTCTTCCAGAATAGCGCGTCCCCGCAGTACTATACGATGCACCTTCTTCAAGGCGCAGAAGTCCAAATTATAGCGTCTGAGCAAGTCCGTTATTGTGATGGAGTCGATGCCTGGCGTCCTCTAGGAAACGGAACAATCCTTCAAATCCCTTACGCAAGGGTCTAATGCATTTTCGGAAGATGAATATGAATCGTCCAAAAATGCACCAGCCGCGCCAGGTCCCTTGTCACGCCTTACCACCGAGCGCAAAAATGGCCATTGTCGCGATTGAAGTGATAGCCAGCCATCTCGCGCTCTCTCCTACTCCACAGTCAGATTAATGGTGGTAGAGTGCTGCGTCGTGCCGCTTGTGCCCGTAAGCACGATCGAATATGTCTTGGGAGGTTGATCGAAGAAGCCGGATTTGCCGCAGGCAATCAGTCCGCCGATTCCAACCAATGAGAACAGCGCAAGCAGCAACAGCGAGTAGGTGCGCCGGAGTTTACGTCTCACCTTTTGCAGCCCCAGCAACGGAAGCAACCAGGCGAGCAACAGCGGAGCGCCTTTCAGCGGGCGGGCGGCGAGCCGGGCCTGAGCGGAAAGCGGTGGCGCTGTGATTGTGACATCTACGGTCACCGGGCTGCTACCAGGCGTAACAACGGTTGGATTGAAGGTCACGGTTGCTTCTGGCGGGGCGCCGGATGAGGAGAAAACGACTGTGCCGTCGTAGGCTCCGCCGGACGGCGTCACGGTCAAGGTGAAGGTAGAGCTTTGTCCTGGAAACAAGGTCAAACTCGATGGGATCGAGAAGTTCATCTGGAAATCGCCTACCGTCAAACTCTCGTCTGGCGAGGCAGATGAGAGAAAGTTTTGGTCTCCGCTGTAAATCGCCGTGAAGCAATTGTTGTAGTCGAATGCGGGCAGGCTGGTGGTGGTCCAGGAGGCTATGCCATTGTTGAGGGAAATTGCCGGGGAGACGATTGACTGTCCTGGAGCGTAGTTCAGGCATTGAAAAGTGACACTGCCGCTTGGAGTG
This sequence comes from Occallatibacter sp., assembly GCA_049522255.1. Taxonomy (GTDB): domain Bacteria; phylum Acidobacteriota; class Terriglobia; order Terriglobales; family Acidobacteriaceae; genus Telmatobacter. The sequence goes on along the minus strand of JBEKOA010000058.1, from coordinate 7,168 downwards.
CCCGCGGCCGCCGATGCGACCGTTGCGGTAAAGGTGACCGGCTGGCCGGCAGCGGCGGGCGAGGGTGAAATGGCGAGCGCCGTCGTGGTGGACGCTTGAACGATGAGGGAGAGCGTGGCGGACTGCGATGCGGAGAAGTTGCTGTCACCCCCGTAGTCGGCGGAGATGCTGTGCGCGCCAACCGAGAGTGTGTTGGTGGAATAGGTCGCCACGCCGGAACTGGTGATGGGGACCGTGGCGAGCACCAAAGCGCCGTCTGAGAAAACGGCGCTTCCAGTGGGAGTGCCGCTGCCGCTATGCGAGACCATTGCCGTGAAGGTCACGCTCTGTCCTGAGGCAGCACTGGCAGGACCGGTCAATACGACGCTCGTCGCGGTCAGAGGCGTCACCGTCACGGTATCTGTGACCAAAATCGACTCCGTATCCGAGACGTCGATGAGCTGCGCCTGTGGTCCGTCCGTGACGGTAATCATTTCCTCATCAGAGATCGATACCGATGAAGCCTGAACAGTCAGCGGCAATACGACGACGCCCTCGACTCCAATCGAATCCGTCGCTACAACGGTAATGCTGTAGCTGCCGCTCTGCGTGGGCGTACCGGCGAGCGCGCCGGTCTGAGCATTCAGGGTGAGGCCGGGCGGCGTGCTTAAAGTGAAGTAGATGTATGGCCCGGTTCCTCCGCTGGCGGTGAAGTTCGATGAGTAAGCCTGGCCCACCGTAGCCGAAGGCAGTGTCGTCGGCCCAACAGTCAGCGGGCTATAAACTCCGAGAAGGTAGTTATTCTCAACGGAGCAATGGGCGCTATCCGTGACAGAGAGAGCAAATGAACTGAGGCCGGTAGGCAATTGTGCTTTGCCAGCCAGCGTTGCACCTGTTGAGCTGCCACCGGTGAATGTGAGCCCGGCCGGGATGCTGCCCGTTGTCGACCAGGTAAATGCTCCAGTTGTTCCAGTCACCGTGAAGCCCACATCGTATATGAGACCGATGGTTGCGGGCGGCAGCGTTTCAGGTTCCGGCGTAATGGTGAGCGACGGGCAATTGACGATGAAGTTGTAGTTCGCACTCCCCGTGTTGCCCGAGGAATCGGTGGCTGTGATCGTGATCGGAAAACTGCCGGTCTTGGCCGGGGTGCCTGAAAGCGTTGCGCCGCTGAAGATGATGCCGGCAGGCAGAGCGCCGCTTTCACTGAAGGTGTATCCGCCGCTGCCGTTGGCTGCCGTGAATGTCTGAGAGTACGCAGTGTTGATTGCCGCGGCCGGCAAGGTCGCCGGACTGATTTGAATGTTGCTCCCTTGCACGCTGAGGGTCGCGTTGACAAGCCCCTGCACACCCTGTGAATCTGTTGCCACGACAGTCATTTTGTAGGAGCCGCTTTGCGTGGGCGTACCTGTGAGTGCGCCACTCTGTGTGCTTACGGAGAGACCAGGCGGTATGTTCAACCCCAGATATGTGTAGGGCGCGGTTCCGCCGCTCGCTGTGAATTGTGCCGAGTAAGCTTGTCCGGTGGTTGCCGCGGGTAAGGGAGACGGAGACAAATCCACGGTGAGCGGATTATCGACATTCAACTCATAATTGTTCGAGACAGAGCAGCCGGCGCTGTCGGTGACAGTAAGACCAAAGGTATAAAGAGCAGCGAGCGCCTGCGTTGTGCCCACCACGGTCGTCACGGTTTCGCTGCCGCCGTTGAAGCTAAGGCCGATCGGTAAATTTCCTGTGATGGTCCAGCCGAATGCTCCCGTCGTATTTCCTTGCACCGTGAACGCCTGCTCATAAGGGATGCCAGTGCTTGCCGGGGTCAGAATGCCTGAGGCAGGCGTCATCGTCAATACCGGGCAGTTGACGACGAGAGTATAGTTTGCTGTCGTCTTGGCGCCCGAGGAATCGGTGGCCATGATCGCGATGGGAAAACTCCCTGCCTTGGTTGGTGTGCCTGAGAGCGTCGCACCGCTGAATGTGATTCCCGGGGGCAGACTGCCGCTTTCGGCAAAGGTGTATCCGCCGCTGCCGCCGGTGGCTGTGAAGGTTTGGGTATAGGTGGTGCTGGCAGTGGCCGCCGCTAGGCTGGCTGGACCAATTTGAAGCGGAGCGCTGAGGCCGGTCTCGAAGAGCGGTTCTAGCGGAGTCACGCCCTGGGTGCTCACATTGACCACATCGTGACCGCTGGAAGTGTTTCCTGTGGCGAAGAACGCACCGCTCGCGAAACCCTCGGTGTCCGATGAGGCGATCTGAACCGACGGCGCTCCAAAGCTGGTGGATTTCGTACCGGGCAAGACCGCAACCAGTCCGCCTTCGGCCACAATCAAATCGTTGGCGCCGTCGCCGTTGACGTCGGCTACCGCACCGTACGGCGGATTGCCCGACGATTGGTACTGGAACATGCTGGCGCTGAGCGGCGACGCTACATCCGTTTCTGTAACGCTGCCGGTGGATGCGCCGCTGAAGATTGCAATGCTGTTCGGTATCTGGCTCGCGGCAACGCCACACACTGCTGCCGGGTTGGGCAAGACAATCACATCCGGATTACTTTGTCCCGTAAGAGGCCCGACAACAACCTTGCCTGGGTCCCAGTTTTGCAGGCTCGACGGGATGGTCACGGCACTGCCGAAGGTGCCGTCTCCGTTGGCGGGAAGGATCGTCAGGCTGGCATTGCTGAGGGTGGGGTTCTCCGTCGGGCTATATCCGCAGGTGGGAGCTATGGTGGCGACAATATCGGAGTAGCCGCCGCCATTCAAATCCGCGAGAGCCAGCCCGTTGACTGTGCCGACGCTGTAGGTTGCCTTCGCGCTCCAGGCGCCGATCGCGCTGGAGTATGTAAAGACGATGATATTGCCGTTGTTGTCCGCAACCACCACTCCGGGAAATCCAGTGGCGTCGATGCTTCCAGCCGCCAACAGTTCGGGCGATGCGCCGGATGTGCTGAGATCGCCGCCAGTGAAGGTCGTCTGGTTTTGGAACGTGCCGTCGCCATTTCCCTGCAGAAATCCAATGTTGGCATCGCCGCTATTGGCGACAAAGAGACTCTGCTTCCCGTTGACCGGCGCGATGGCAATGGCCACCGGATTCGAGCCCACGGGAAAAGAATCCAATTCGACGAGTTCACCGTTCCCCCGGTTCGTGAACACGTCAACGGAATTCGTGGTCACCCTGGTGTTCGGATTCAATCCCTCGACGACCACCACGTCGTCCAGTTGATCGCCGGTCAGGTCCGCGGTGGCCATGGCCAGCGGGAATGGGGTCACTGGACCGCTGCCCGCCGGTACGGTGGGCTCCTGTTTGGGTGTGGATGTCGCGGAATGAGGAAACGTGCCGTCGCCCTGGTTCAGCAAGACGGTGAGTCCCTGGTTCGGTTCCATCAAAATGATGTCCGGATGGCCGTCCCCGTTCGCGTCGCCAATGACGAATTGAGACCCGTACACGCCGGGGCCGGTCTCAAACTCGATAGAAAAATCGCCCGCCGAATTGCCGTAAAGAGGGAGGACGGTTTGCGCTGTGCTGAATGCGCCCCCGCCTAGCGCCACCAGGTCTGGAATCCCATCGCCATTCAGATCCGCGGATCCAAGTTGCACGGTGCTGTTGCTGCCGTACCAGCTCACACCATTCGATGTCTGAAAGGAGCCGCTGCCGTTCCCCAGCCATGTGTAGAGCCACCCATTGGAGAGGGCCGCAAAGCCGATGTTCCCGTTCAGCGTGAAGGGAGTCACGTTGGAGATGACTGTGAAACCGGAAGGCAGATTCAGGTTAAAGGCCGCGGGCGTGCTCCAACTCCCGTTCGCCAGCGTGGACGTCATCGCTCCGCCGGTGGCTCCGGAAACCTCATCGGGACTTGCGCCCACGATCATCAGGGTTGGCTCGCCGGCCACGCCGAGGTAGTCCACTTCTCCGACGGCATAACTCGAGTTAGTCTGGAGTTTCTGTGCGGTAAAATTGCCTCCGCCCTGGTTGGTCAGCACTGTGACCGTGTAAGTGGAAACAAAGGTCGCGGCATTGTAAGTGGAGTAAGACGTGGCCAGGTCGAGCAAGCCGCTTCCGCCGGGGTCGGGGAAGACGTTGAGCGTGTACGCAGTCTGGTTCAATGCGATCGGCGCGCCAAACGTGCCATCTCCGTTGCCGGGAATCACGAAGAGATCGTCGGTGTCATCGGTCACGACCAGGTCCACGCTGGTCGTGCTTATCAGCGGCCCGGCGAAGACCAGATTGAGGCCGTCGTGAATAATCCCCCAGCCTGTCGTGGTCAGGCTATAGTTCTGCGGCGCGGCAAAGGTTCCGTCGCCATTGCCGGGAAAGACCGAGAGAACCCAGCCCACGCCGGTCGAGTTGGTTACTGCCACATCGAAGGTTTTTCCGCTGCCGTTGCCAAAGTATCCGCCCGCCATGCTTCCGGACTTGATATCGGCGCTGGGATAGACCGTGCCGGCGGCAAAAACCGTATTCGGTGGATAGACCGCCTGCGCATCGGCCACAACGCCCGTGAATAGCAGGGGCATGAGCGCAAGCAAGAACAGGGCCAGGCCGCGCCCTTCGCGTAGTCGAGTTGCAATCGTTGACATCATCGCAGGCTCTCCCTTTAGCTCAATGTTGGAAAACGGAGTTCAGGGCCTGCTGACTGTAGAGGATGTGCTTGCAACGAGGGGAGTCGCACGATGGACGGGCACGGCGGTTGTACTGGCGGAGGCTGGACTACCACTACCGAACGAGATCGTTACGCTGATGTTGACCGACTGCCCGGCGGCTACTTGGACAGGAGTAGGCAACGTGTAGCCGGTGAAGGCCACGGTGTTAGCCTGGATGACTTGACTGCCAACTGTATTCCCCGATGGCACATCACATGTAATGGTCTGCGCGCAGTACGTCAGGAAGGTCTGAACGGCAAAGATTGTTCCGCCGCCGAAGGAGAGAATAGATCCCTGAAGCGCTGTGGCGCTAGAGTCGGTTGTATTCAGCTTGGATGATGGGACGATGACTGAAAGCCCATTGAAACAGGTCCCCGGGAAAAAGGCAACTCGGCAGTTGTTATCAGCCGCAGAGTTTGTCACCGACAGAAAGCATCCTTTTTCCGCGCAAGGCCCCGATGCCGACTCGACAGCAAGTTCGGGAAAGTAAATGGGCGCCGAACCTTGATAGGTAAGAGGAACAGTCGTGCCTTCTGTGTTGATGCCAATGGCTGGAGAGTCGACACCCGCTACAGTTTCATATTTCGTGTCGCCAAAGAGCGCCATCGGCAACCAACGGAGGGTTCCAGCATCGGTCAGAGAATTCTCAAACTCCACATGCTTGGCCAGCGACCCGTCGGGGTTGCGCACATCGATCTTCCAATAGCCGCTCACCAGGATGCCTTGATTGACCCCCTTCGGAGCCGTCCTTGCGGCGGCATCCGCGGACGGCGGTATTCCTGGGTCTGCATTGTCTGCCTGATGCGGAGAGACCGCCGAGCCTCCCGCGGACGGATGGGATGCGGTTTTCACCTTGGTTGAATCTGGTTCGGTTTGGCCGTACGCGGAGGAGGGCTGGCCGCCCAGGATAAGCGACAGGCCAAGAGCGGTGGCGGCAAAACTGCTCGACAGGACAGAGAACCGGCGGCGTGCAAAAGCACTCTCAAGAAGAGCTGGCATGTGTGACGCTCCTGGGGAAGGCGTGGGGCGGGCGGTGGGTTGTATGCCTGCCTGGTTGCAAGATAAGGGCTGCTTGGTTCCAGGTCAATGGTCGGAATCTGATTTCTATCTGAATTCTTCCTGATCGGCTAACCAGTTGATTCTGGAAGACTAGTTGGTAGAATTCAATCGGATTGCGCTTGATTCGTGGTATGGTGATTCTACCCAGACGCCGCGCACTGGTGCGGATTTGGTTACCCGCGCCCATTCAGCACGATTATGGTCATGTCCTCAGCTTCATCGTCCCTGAGAGCCGGTTACCGCTTTGGACCATTTACATTGGACCTCCGCTCCGGAGATCTGAGCAGAAATGGCCGGCGCATCCGGTTGCAGGAAAAGGCTCGCAGCCTGCTGGTGGCTTTGGCAGAACGGCCCGGAGAGACAGTGACCCGCTCCGAGTTGCACGACAGGCTTTGGCCGGAAAATACCTTCGTCGATTTTGAAGAAGGCCTGAACGCGGCGATGAGCAAGTTGCGCGAGGCTCTAGGAGACAATTCCCAATCGCCACGATACATCGAAACCGTGCGCGGACGCGGATATCGATTCATTGCCAATGTTGACTCGATCAACGCCAGCCTCGAAACGGCGCTAGATAGCCTGGCCGGGAGCACAGATCGAAACGGGGATTCGCCGGCGCTCGGAGTTGCACAACTCAGCGCAAATGCTTCACCCAACATGCAGCCAACCGGGGACGCTTCCTTCGAGGAGCGTCTGAAGCAACCCTTCCCGTCAATCAGAGCTTGGTGGCGCTGGAGGCTGATCGCTGCTGGCGCATCCGCATTTGTGCTGGCGCTATCGGCGGGCGGGTACTTCTATTCTCACCGCGCGCCCAAGCTCACGGAAAAAGACACGGTCGTACTATGCGATTTTTCCAACCACACTGGAAATGCAATCTTCGACGATGCTTTAAATACCGCTCTTGCTGTTTCCCTTAGGCAGTCGCCCTTCATCAATGTGCTTCCGGAGAGCGATGTCGCGACAACTTTGCAATTGATGTCCCGCCCTGCCAACGCAGAACTCACACCTGAAGTAGCACGCGAGCTTTGCCAGCGCGCCGGCAGCAAGGCCTTTATCGCCGGATCGATTGGCAGCCTGGGCAGTGAATATGTGGTTGATTTGAAGGCGGTGAATTGCCAGTCCGGTGACACCTTGGCACAGGTACAGACCACAGCGGCTAATAAAGAGAAGGTGTTGGACGCGCTGGGCGGAGCGGCATCCAAGCTTCGCCGCCAGCTCGGCGAATCGCTTACTACCGTGCGCAGTTTCAACGTTCCGCTTGCTCAGGCCACCACTTCCTCGCTCGAAGCCCTGAAGGCTCTTACCTTGGGCAGCCATATTCGAAACCAGAATGGCGAAGCCGCCGCCTTGCCTTATTTTCAGCGCGCGGTTGACCTCGACCCAAACTTTGCGATGGGTTATAGGTCGTTGAGTGGCGTTTATCTTACTCTCGGCGAGACGGAACGGGGCGGCGGATACCTGACCAAGGCCTTCCAACTGCGGCAGCGAGCCAGCGAGCCTGA
>JBEKOA010000057.1:0-26506 GCA_049522255.1 Occallatibacter sp. | reverse complement strand
ACTGGAGGCCGAATGAACGAGCAAATAAAAACGGTGCTGGTGGTTGGCGCTACGGGCAGCATAGGCTGTCACGTCGTAGACGTTGCGCACGAAAAGGGATTCACTGTGCGCGCGCTGGTGAGAGATCGTGCCAAGGCACGGAAATTCCCCAAGGAAGTGCAGTTGATCATCGGAGATGTCATCCGCCCCGAGACGCTTGCCGCCGCGGTGGATGGTGTCGATGCTATTGTTTTCACGCTTGGGTCGGACGGCGCAGGAAAGGTCGGAGCAGAGAACATCGACTATGGCGGCGTACGCAATATTCTTGCAGCACTCGGCTCTCGGCATGTGCGCGTCGCGCTGATGACCTCCATCGGCGTCACGAACCGCGACGGCGCCTACAACCGCTCAACTGAAGCTCACGATTGGAAGCGGCGGTCGGAGAGATTGGTGCGCGCCAGCGGATTGCCGTATACGATCGTGCGTCCCGGATGGTTTGACTACAACAAGGCTGATGAGCACAAGCTTGTCTTCCTGCAAGGTGATACCCGCCAGTCAGGCAATTCCAGTGATGGCGTTATCGCACGGCCTCAGATTGCAGAAGTTCTGGTCAGTAGTCTGACGTCGGATGAAGCGCTGCGAAAGACCTTTGAACTCGTCGCAACCAAAGGCCCGGCGCAGGAAGATCTCGATCCTTTGTTCGCGGCTCTTGATCCGGACTCAAACAGCAGTCTTGATGGGGTACGAGACATGCCGAACCAGCCGCTGGAAGCTGAACCGCAGCGGGTAAAGGACGATCTGCACGCCTTGTCAGCCAACCGCCGTTAGTCGCTGCCGCTGAGGGAAGGAGAGGCATACGAAATGAAGAAGTGCAAATTGCAACTCGTGATCGCAAGTCTGATCGTGTTCGCTCAATCATCTCTTGGGCAGAACGTAAAGTTGGCGAATATAGCGCTTGGCATGAATGAGACTGAAGTGAAGACCGCACTGGTTTCAAACGCACCGGTTTATGCGGGTCAGGCTTCCGACTATCCCGGTATGCACTATCTTCTCGCAGAAACTGAAATGGAGTCTTATGCATTCACGTTGATCGACGGCAAAGTGGCTGCCTTTTCCGTTGTGCATTTGCTGCCTCCGGGACAGCTACCGTTCTTGCCTCCAGGTCAGCAACCAACAGTGTCTATTCTGCGCGCTCTCATTACGAAGCAAACCTGGACGCCCGCCAAATATGCCAAGGGTGACACATGGTGGTTCAGTGACCTGTCCGGCGCGCCTCTCTCCAATCCTGCGCAATGCAGGCCAGAGTCAGGCGAGGCATGGTTGCCCTTCGGACCGGCACCGAGTGCAAAGCCGGACGAGCAGCACACTGTAAAATCGACCGCGGGCCTAATGAAGCCTCCGTACGCCTTGTATCCTTCGAATTGCGGAGTAAGTATCCATCTCAATCTGACGCCGGCGGAGAGTGAAGACTCAGTGGTGACGGCTGTTCGGTACCAGGTGCTCGACATCAAGGCAATGAATGCGTTTCTTGCGACACATCAATAACACTAGAATCTTCGAGCGAAATACAAGTCCAATGAATGTGACAGAGAGGGGTTTGAAATGACAGGTGTGATCGTAGTCATCGGAGCAGGGTCGATCGGCCAGGCAATCGTGCGGCGGGTCAGTGCAGGCAAACATGTCTTACTTGCCGATATACGGCAGGAAAACGCCGATGCGGCGGCGAAGGTTCTTTTCGATGCCGGCTTTAGCGTCAGTACGGCAACGGTCGATGTTTCCTTGCGCGCTTCGGTTCATGCTCTTGTTGAGGCGGCCACCAAGCTCGGCGAAGTCTTCGGTGTCATCCATGCCGCAGGTGTTTCGCCTTCGCAGGCCTCTCCTGACACGATCCTCAAGGTCGATCTCTACGGCACTGCACTTGTGTTGGAGGAGTTCGGCAACGTCATCGCCCGCGGAGGCTCCGGCATCGTGATCGCCTCCCAGTCCGGCCACCGCCTGGGGCCGCTCTCGACGGAACAGAACGCTCTACTTTCCACTACTCCCGTCGAAGAGTTGCTCGCGCTCCCCATGCTTCAGCCGGACCAGATCAAAGACTCCCTCCACGCATACCAGATCTCCAAACGCGGGAACTCCCTGCGCGTGATGGCCGAGGCAGTTCGGTGGGGAAAGCGCGGCGCTCGCGTCAACACCATTAGTCCAGGCATCATCATCACTCCTCTTGCGAACGACGAACTGAAAGGACCGCGCGGGCCAGGCTATCGGCGCATGATGGAAGTGTCAGCGGTAGGAAGAGCGGGCACGCCGGATGAGGTGGGGACCGTCGGTGCGCTGCTCATGGGCCCTGACGGCGCGTTCATCACCGGAAGCGACTTTCTCATGGACGGTGGCGTTACAGCAGCCTATTGGTACGGTGACCTCGCCCCGAAATGATGAAGTACACCCAAGCGGGAAGGAATGTCTCGCCCCCCCAAAAAACCGCCAACTCGCTTGTCGAGCGCAAATAGGGAACGAAAGTCGCCCAGTGCGGAATTCGGACTCAGACAGTGCGAAAGTGACCTATGGCCCAAACAGCATAATTGGGGACGAATTCCGAGAACCGCTCGTAACCGATTATCGATGACTGTTTTTCCCTGTTGTTGTCTTCATTCGAGAATCCACCAACAATCAAGGGTACCGAACTCGCATAAGACCAATCGGAAAGCATACCTTCCGATTGGTCTCCATATTCCCAGTCATAGGGTGCCCGGCGCTGCCGATGATAAAGCGGAACACCGGCAAGCGGCCTTTACTCTCCAGTCGGCAGAATTTCTTCGATCCCTTCCCAGGGTCCGCCTTGAAGCACGAGGTACTTCAGGTAAAGTTCTGTGCCCATGCGATCTTCTGATGCGAGTAAGCTACGTGCAGCCTCCTGGACGCGCTCATTGGTCAGAGTGGCGTAGTCAAAGTTCTCCTCGATCATGCCCTCGGTATGGGGGATTTGGAGCAATTCGAGAAAGCGGATAATCACGGCGCGATGCTCATGGAGAAGGTACTTCTTCAGCATCTCTTCCACGATTGGGTCAGGCAACGTCATGGTTGTGGCCGTCCAGTTGACGAGCCGCTCTATCGGAGATTTGCGGACAAATACTTCACGCAGTTTCTTCGTTTTTGCGAGTGCGGCAATGAGGACCTGTTTCGACGCGCCGGTTGACTCAGCCCAAATAAGTTTGCAGGCAGCGACTCTGGTCTCATCAGGCAATTGTCGCCAAACACGATTTACAGAAACAGACATCAGCAGTCCTTTCACACGTCGAATCTGAAGTATTAGCTTTGATGATAACGGTTGCTGGAAAAGTTTGTAAGGTCAGGCTGCAAACACTTCCGACCGAATAAAGGAGATGAGATGAGCAAACAAGTGATTCACGAACTGGCGATCGCAACACAGCAAGGCAAGATGACCTTCCCCGAGGTGGTCAAAGGGCTGCTTGAAGCAGGAGTGGAGTCTTACCTCGTTGACTTCGCGACGAAGCAGAAGATCCACTATCTGTCGGATGGAAGCACGCACACGGTGCCGATGATCCTGAATCCCGATCCTGTGGCGGCAGATTTCGACAGTGCTGCCTTGGTGGCGGCGATCCGCGGCGCCCAGGCAGACACGGTGCGGTACCCCGAATTTGTGAAGCGGTCGACCGCGGCGGGCGTGATTGGCTATTGGGCCTTCCTGACAGGCAAACGGGTGATCTACTTCGGCCGGAAAGGCGAACAGCACATCGAGGAGTTCCCGAAGCCGAAGGCGAGAGCAAGCGTGAGACGCGTCCTAGCTCGGCAAGATTGATCGGCCTGAGTGACCACGTGAGAGCGCCCCTGTTACCACTGACAGGAGATAATAGTTTTCAGAGGTTTAGCGTTTCGGAATGCAAGGATTTGAGTTGCGCGCAGTTGGCTCCTACCTCCGCGCCGTCTTTTACAACATGGGCCACATCGCATTCACTTTCCTGCGCTCCAGTGCATCCCTTCTGGTTGCCGGACTCATTCTGCTGCCTGTTTGCGCCTTCGCGCACAGCTTCGAGGTGAGTGGCACTGTCTCCGATCCTGCCGATAGACCGGTCTCTGGCGCTTCCGTTGAACTCCTCGACGCAACGGGTTCTGTGCGAAGCCGCTCCATTACTGACTCCACTGGGAGCTTCCAACTCTCGTTGGGTTCAGAAGGCGAGTATCAACTCATCGTGAAAGCGGCGGGATTCCAAAACGCCTCAAAAAAGCTATTGATCAGCGCTGCCGAAGGACAGCAAAAGATCCACTTTCGACTGACAATTACTGCAAGCGATTCGGTCATCGTAACGTCCGACGTGAATCAGGTCGATCTGTTTTCTCCCGATCCGGCCGAAAAGGTCTTTGTCCAACAGAACCTTATCGACGCAAACCCCGGCCGTCCCGGTGCGCCCGTCTCCATTCCCGGCTATCCAATCGAAACCGCTTCCGGCGGAATCAAGGCGCCCCAGTATTTCGCGCCTGGAGTTGCGGGAGATCACGGTGAGCCGATCGCTCAGTACATTGCTGTCGGCGGCTACCTATTGCCGAACAACCTCTCCGCAAATGCGCACGGTAACGGGTATGCCGACCCGAACATTCTCATTCCCGCAGTCCTCGCAGATGTGCGTGTCGATGGAGGGTCGTTCAGCATTCTTGAGGGCAATCACTCGCTCAATGTTGCCACCACTTATGGACCGCGCACGAGAATTGATCCGTTTCTCACGGTGACGGGTGACTACCGCGATCTCGATCTTGCGGCGGGCCTGAGCCCCAACAATGCCTCGTGGGTGGCGTTTGAAGGATCTTATGGAAATGGGTTTCTCAAGCGCCTGGAGCATCGCCAGCAGTACAAGGTCAACGGGGAGCGCACCTTTGAGGCGGGGCATCACCAATTCACTCTCTTCGGCATCGGGTACTTCGGCTCCTCCTACATTCCGGGGCTCGTTCCCATTGGCGCAGCCAATGCCGAAGATACCGATTACACGAATGTCGGTGACACGGTAGACCCGCGCCAGAAGGACCAAACGCACACAGCGCTCATCGCGTTCAACGATGCATGGACCATGAGCGGGAAGCAGCAATTCCAACTCTCTGGATTCTTCCGCACCTACAATCTAACGCTCTACTCGGATTTCGGTCAGGGGCTGATTCGACAAAGCGAATTCCGGACAGTCGCAGGCAGCAGCGCCAACTATGCGAACAAAATCGACGACAGGTTGTCAATGCTGGCCGGCCTCGACTTCGAGCGTGAAGCACCGCGCAGGGACGATCTTGATCACTACAACTTCTACAGCCCCGGCGATATGGCCTACGGGCCATTCACCAAAGTGGACGGAAGCAACGTGACGATTACACCCATCACTCCGTACATCGCAGCTCAAGGCGCGCTTGGAGGTCACATCCGCTACTACGCAGGCTGGCGGCGGGATCAGATCGACTTTGACAATCAGGATCTGGTGCTTCCACAAAACTCATTTCACGAGTGGATCGGTGTCAATTCCCCAAAGACCACTGTCTCTGTCGTTCCCGGCTCCGCAAGGTGGGCTCCTCTTATCTCGGCCAGCGCTGGCGAATCGTTCTTCACTGAGGATCCAAGAATCGGAATTGGCATGGCGCGCGGTACTCCGGTGAGCCGCGCCCATTCCTATCAATTGGTCGCCAGCAAGACGATCGCGCATAGAGACCTCAAGCTGACTCTGGGGCATGTATCAACCGCCGAACAGTTGGCCAAGATCGATCCGGACACGGGATTGCAGGAGGACCAGGGACCCGGGCGCCTCCGCTTTCTCTCTGCTGCATTGAGGCAAAACTTCAACTCCGGTTCTCTCCTTGCGACATTCTCCAAGGCAGATGCCCGCGATATCGACTCTGGCCAACCAACCGCCGAGGCGCCACGCACTATCTTCGACATCCTCGGCGTCTCGGAGAAACTGCCATTGCATCTTCAGGCTAAGGGAGAATTTGAATACGTCGGCGCCAAGCCTCTCGGCACCGGCTGCAACCCTGACCCCAGCGCGCAATGTGTCGGCGTTTCGGTCAGAGAATTCCGCGCGAATATTGCACGTCCATTTGAGGAGGGGCGCTTTAACATCGGGGTGAATTTGTTGGCGGCGAAGGGATTCACCGGCCAGACTCTGGAGAACTTCTACCCATCGGTTGCTTCAGAAATAACCGGTGTCCGAATCCCCTCGTACGCAAGTGTGAGTTTCACTTACAGGTTCGGCGGTCCAACTCGTCATTGAGAGAGCGGGAGGATTTGTCGTCACACCCGCAGCTCGTCGCGATCAGCTCGAAATAATGCGGCTCGCCGGTTCTTTCTCTCGCCATTCATTTGGCCTAGACCCCACCCAAGGATTCCTGAGGTGCGCTATTGAGCTGCGCAGCGAGTCTTTTCATCGCTGCGTTTTCGAGGACAACTTCACCGATCTCTCGACTGTGCAATGCGATCTCAGCGGCGATTGAGCGACCGAGAATTCGCTGATCGATTTTGCCAAACGATCCTGGCACAAGCCTTCCCAACCAACCGACCCAGGCCGGGGTATGAGCGTTGCCGACAATATTATTCGTCAATCAAGCAGGTAACACAAAGTCGTCTGAGGATTTGCGCCTCTTGGTCTCTACACGAACATTGGAATATGGGGCAGGCGTGTGACTCCTCATCTCTCCAGGGATATTGCGCAGCATGAGCGCAGCGCGCTGGCGCGGAGGTAACTGCTGGATGGAGGCAACAAAAGCGAGTTGCACGGACTCCCGCGCACTGTAACGCGCCTCAGGATTACCGCCTCACGCAGAGCCGCCATGGACGCACAACACCGGCCGAACGCTGAACTCTGCCCTACCGAACGGCGGGGTTGGAGGGCCTCTTCCGGCACGCTCCAGAGGTCATTCTACGCCGAATAACCAATGGCTTCACATCCAACTGCTGGCCAACTTTTACTCCGTCCCAGCGGCCTGGCTTTGCTCCGACCTTGGCAGGCCCGGGTCGCTTATCGTCAAGCAGTCGTTAGAAGCCCTCAACAGGCGCGTTCTTGACAATCTTGTTTTTCAATAAGATATAAGCATCAGGCGCAAGACATGACGATGTCAGCTGACCGTCACAGGCTTGCAAGTCAAGGAAGCTAACCACTAGCTATTGCAACGGTGACGAGGAAGGCATCCCGGTGCGTGGGAATCATCAGCCACTTCCACGGATGTACAGGCAGAAGGTCGCAGAAGAAGGATATCTATCCCTTAGAGACCCCCAAGCTGCGCCGGTCCTGTGCACCCACAAGATGCTCTCCATCCATGTCCATTTCGAGGCCCGATTAAGGCCACGATTATCCCGGTGCAGGTTCGGCACTGGCAACAATGGCTCGATCAACGTCCACTTTGCATCCGTCAACAAGTGAAATCGCTTCATGCACATCGAAGAAGCTCAACAAAATGCAGTCCTCACGCAAAAGCAATCAGCCTGAGGCCGAACCTGTTTGAGAAACGCCCTCTACGAAGGAGAAAGTTGATGATCATGAAACTCCCCCTGACAAGTGTAATTGCGGCAACAATCCTGCTGGCATCTGCAATGGCCAGCGCACAAACGGCGACGGTGAGTTTTGGCACGACCGCACAGACCATTCGAGGCTTCGGTGGCGCCGAAGCTTGGATGCCGGCGTTTAGTTCCGCAACAGAAAGTGCCCTTTTCGGCACCGGCGCCAACCAGCTTGGCTTGACCATCCTGCGCGTGCGCATCGATCCCAGTTCGACGACGGGCGGCAGCAATTGGGCTACGGAACTGTCCAATGCCCAGGGGGCACATGCCCTTGGCGCTACGATCATCGCCACGCCCTGGACGCCCCCGGCGGCCTGGAAGAGCAGTAACAGCACCGTTGAGGGAACGCTGAATACCTCCGAATACGGCGCCTATGCCAACTATCTGAATGCGTTCACCGCTTATCTTGCGGCAGGCGGCGTGCCTCTCTATGCCATCTCCATGCAGAACGAGCCGGATGCGAACGTGACTTACGAGTCCTGCGTCTGGACCGGAGCTACCATGGATACCTGGGTGGCCAACAATGCGGGGGTGTTGACGACCAAGCTGATCATGCCCGAGTCGGAGAGCTTCATTACCAGTCTTTCCGACCCGGCGCTGGACGATGCAAATGCGGTGGGCAAGATCGGGATCATTGCCGGTCACCTGTACGGGGTGTCACCGAGCTACTACACAAACGCGGAGGAAAAGGGCAAGGAAGTCTGGATGACCGAGCACTATCTCAGCCCTGCCAACGGATCCGCGTCGGCGATTGGCGATGCGATCGCGGCAGCCGAGGAAGTGCACAACTCTTTGGTCGTGGGTCAGTACAACGCCTATGTTTGGTGGTGGATCGTGGACTGGCCTGCGGAGAGTTTCAGCAGTGGCCTCGCGGACACCAATAACAATCCCACTTACTACGGCGCCGCTATAGCTCAGTTTTCGAAGTTTGTCCGGCCGGGCTATGTACGCGTCAGCGCCACGGCGAATCCGGTCTCGGGCGTAGATGTCTCGGCTTACACGGGCACCGGAAACGATGTGATCGTGGCGATCAATTCGAACGGCTCTGCCAATTCGGTCACCTTCGACCTCTCGGGCTCGACAGCTTCCTCGATGACGCCATACGAGACCTCTGCCAGCGGTATGTTGGCGCAGCAAAGCGCGGTTAGTGTTTCCGGCAACGCATTCACTTACACGCTGCCAGCGCAGAGTATCGTTACCTTCGTCGGCGCGAGTTCCGGTACCGGTACTCCCACATTCACACTGGCGCCTTCCGCATCCACGCTCTCTGTCACACAGGGGAGTACCGCGACCGACACGATTTCCGTAACAGACGTGGACGGATTCACAGGCAGCCCATCGTTTGCCGTGACCGGCCTGCCTAGCGGCGTGACCGCTTCGTTCAGCCCGACCTCGTCCGCGACTTCTACCGTGCTCACATTGACAGCCAGCAGCACGGCCACAGTCGGCGGGTCGGTCACGGTCACCATCACCGGAACCTCCGGCAGCACGACGGCAAACACCACCATTGCCCTCACCGTCAAGGCGTTGACGGCGGCCGGCTTCAGTCTCACTCCTTCTCCGTCCTCTGTGTCCCTCAAGCAGAGCGGCGCCGCAACCGATACGATCACGGTGACCGACACGGGCGGATTCACAGGCAGCGTAACCTTCACCGCAACCGGACTGCCCAGCGGCGTAACCGCTGCGTTCAGCCCGACATCCTCGGCAACCTCCAGCGTGCTCACGCTGACGGCTAGCAGCACGGCCACCCAAGGCGCGTTCACGGTCACGATCGCAGGGACCTCCGGAACCACTACAGCTAGCACCCCCATCACGCTTACCGTCGGTTCGGGGGGCAGCGGTTCGGCTTGCACTGTCGACTACACGATCACACCGCAAAACACGAGCGCCTTTGGAGCGACTATCAGAATCATCAATGACGGGAGCGCCACACTGAGCAACTGGTCGCTGACGTGGAGCTTTGCCAACGGACAGACCATCGCCAGTTCCTGGAATGGAGCCGTCTCGCAGAGCGGAGCCAATGTCACGGTGAGCGAACAGGCCGGTCAGACCTGGGAGAACATTCCCGCCGGCGGCAGCTACTCGGGGTTTGGCTTCAACGGCAAGTGGAACGGCACAACCAACGCAATCCCTGTCGCCTTCTCGTTGAACGGAACGGCGTGCACGGTCAATTAACCAACTAACGAGTAACTCTCATGCGCGGCGGAACAGGCCTCCCGGTCACTTCCGCCGCGCGCATAAGGAGTCTTGCCATGAAATCTCTCGCTAGAATTGCAGCCGCACGATGCGGACTGTCACGAGTTCAACTCGTATTCCTCTCCGTTCTCGCAGCGGTGGGTTGCTTAACCCTGGCCGCAAATGCCCAGACGGTGAGCGGCAATGGAACGGGAACGAATAATGGCTTCTACTATCAGCTGTATAGTAGCGGCGGATCGGCAACCATGACACTTGGATCGGCTGGCAACTACGCCGTTAATTGGTCTGGCGTCGGCGATGTGGTTGCCGGGAAAGGCTGGAATCCCGGCAGCAAAACACGGGTAGTTGGCTACAATGTCGGCTCCGCCAGCGGCTATAACAACATTGCCGTCTATGCCTGGTTCACAAATCCGCTCGTCGAGACTTACATCGGCGAGTTTGGATCAGTGGTGGCCGGGAACTTGATGGGCAGCGTCACAAGCGATGGCCACACCTACAGCACCTACGAACATCAGCAGGTTAACCAGCCTTCCATTGAAGGCACCACAACCTTTGAACAGTATCTGGATAACTGGGGTGGGCAATCGATCGGGACGAACGGCACAGTTACCACCGCCAACCACTATAACCACTGGCAAAGTATCGGGTTGACCGTGGGGACTCCCAACTTGCAGATTTTCGAGGTGGAGGCATATAACGGCGCCAGCGGGTCCGCTAACGCAACAGTATGGGATGCGACGAGCAGCGGGGGCGGCAGCACCCCCTCCTTCAACCTGGCGCCTTCGTCATCGTCGGTCTCTGTCACTCAGGGCAGCAGCACCACCGACACCATCGAACTGCAGGACGTGGACGGGTTTACCGGCAGTGTCGAGCTTTCCGCCTCCGACCTGCCTAATGGCGTCAGCGCGTCGTTCGCTACCAACCCCACCACCAGCAACAGCACACTTACGCTGACGGCCGGCAGCTCGGCCGCTTCCGGCTCGTCTGACGTCACCATCACCGGAGTCTCCGGCAGCATCACCAAAACCGCGACCATTGCACTCACCGTCAACTCCCCGTCCAGCGGTGGCGGAGGCGGCAGTGGCACCGGTGGCTGCACTGTCGACTACACGATCTCGCAATACAATAGCACCCAGTTCGGAGCGACCATTGGCATCAAGAACGGCGGAAGTACCGCTCTGAGCGGCTGGACGCTGACCTGGAGCTTCGCCAACGGGCAGACCATCAGCAGCTCCTGGAATGGAGCTGTCTCGCAAAGCGGCGCCAACGTCACGGTGAACGAACAGTCTGGCCAGACATGGGAGAACATCCCCGCAGGTGGAACCTACAGCGGGTTCGGCTTCAATGGAAGCTCAACCGGCACTAACGCGATCCCCACATCGTTCAAGCTCAACGGAACGGCTTGCACCGTCAACTAGCAAGGGATCCAAAAAACGACGAAGGATAACGTTAGCGTTTGCCGCGCGCCAGGATCAGCCTCTTGAAGGGAGGGCCATGGGTTAAGTTCCATCATCGGTACAACCCGATTGCTGTTTCAGACGTAACCGGCGCGATGACACGGGCCAATTGGCGAAAGACACCTGGGCTGACGAAGAGGATTCCCAATGCCGGGAGCTTCAAGGGCTTCTTCTCGATATCGCTCGATACGGGCTCGCTTGCGCCGACGAAGCAGTCGAAACCAGTCAACTCAACTTCGGGACTTGGATCGCACCTGGTCCAAGTCCCGGCAAACGATGTAGCATGCGATAGACCAAGATGAAGATCAGGATCATGCTATTGGTCGGGGCGAATGGGAGCGACAATCAAGACAATGAGAGAGTGAGAGCGACGGCTAGAAGCACTCTTCGATCGAGCCCTTTGCTTCCCGGAGACTCGCGAACACTTGAGCATGTCTGCGAATGCTTGTTTGTCTTGTTCCGGTTTATTTGTTGCGACACACGCGAAAACCCTGATCGGGACCTGCGCCATTGGCTGCTAGTCGGCCTCGGTAAGCCGATTCGGTGCAGAAGTCGGCGCCCATCCAACCGCCGCCCTTCCAAACCCGGCGGAAGCCGCTTTGACTTCCTTTAGGGTTGGCTACATTGTTTTTCAGGTCTCCATACCAGTCCCAGCACCATTCCCTGACATTGCCCGACATATCGTAAAGCCCTAACTCATTAGATTTCTTCCTACCGACAGGCTTTGTTTGATTGTGGTTTTTCTCCAGGGTGGACCAGCTCCAATATCCCGTTAGGTATTGATCTCCAGAGTTTTTCCAGTACCATGCTACTTCACCTACATCGTCGCTTCCACTGTATGCATAACTCCTGCTCAGCTGACCTCCGCCCGACGCATATTCCCATTCTGCCTCTGTCGGCAATCGGTAACCATTAGCCCCTTCGTTGATAGTCACTGTCCATTTGATGTTATCGAGATCACCGAATTCCGGGTCTGGAAAGTTGTTAAAATCCTTCTTTCCTTTGTCTATGTTGTAGTACGGATGTAAACCCTCTTTTATGCTCCTCTTATTACAGAACTCAACACTGTCATACCAGTTAACCATTTCTACCGGCAAATCTTCGCCCTTGAACTTTGATGGATTGTTTCCCATCACCTCAATCCATTCCTTTTGAGTTACAACATACTTGCCGATATAGAAGTCCGATAAGGTGATACCTTTTCCGTAGTAATTGGATTTTGTGTTCTTGAAAGTCCCGCCTTTGACAAGTAGAAGATTATCCGGAACTTTTTCCCAACAAACGCTGGCAACAAGCAACATTGCCGCCAGAATGAATAGCCTTCTCATCGAAATGTCTCGTTTCCTGTGGAACTCACTGTTTCGCTACGGGAGTCTCGTTTGGCTTTTTCGTGAGGCGACGACTTCTTCCGGGGCGCCAGCGGGAGTGGCTAATGGTTCCCACGCATTAGGACGCCTCTTCGCCACCACTGCATAGGATAGTGAAGGGTTGCCTCGACTCGCAAGCCAATGACGGTCAACTGACATCGTCATATCTTGCGCTGGACGCTTCTATCTTACTGAAAATAATATGGACGAGATTGTACCTAATGATCGCTCCTAAAGGTTGCTGGACGACATATAACACCGGCCTGTATAACTTACCGCATCATGGGTGGAGGAGAACCACCAGCCTGGTACCGAACAGTGAGGCATGGGTTTGGGTCAGACTTTACGTGAAAGATAATGGAGAACCAGATGCCACTGGAGTACATTAGCGAGAGGTCGGTCACTGGACGAGTCCACGAAGTTTTGCTCTTGCGAAACGCAACCGAGCCGAAGGCCATTCGGGAGCATCTTGATCGAGTTCTGTCCAGCTCTGCTTTCCGCCAGAGCAAGCGCTATACGGCAGTCCTGCGATTCATGGTTGAACGCGGGTTGGAGGGATCCGAGCCTCACCTGAAGGAGCGCGAGATTGGCTCAGAAGTCTTCGGTCGTGCGCCCGATTACGATACCTCCACCGACCACGTGGTCCGCAGCGCTGCGGCGGAAGTTCGGAAGCGGTTGGCCCAGTATTACCAGGAAGATGGCGTAAACGACTCGCTGCGAATCGACGTGCAACGGGGAAGCTACATTCCGCAGTTTCGAGTGGTTTCAGAACAGGAACCCCATCTACACGCAACCCCTGAAGAGACAACTTGCTTACCTGATCAGGTCGCTGCCTCCGCGCCCAAAAGATGGAGACGTCGCGTTTGGCAGATTGGGCTGCTGGCTTCCGTTGCGTTGCTCCTCGGCGCGGCGCTTCCTCGATTGGCGCACAGAACCGATTCGTCTATCAATAGCTTCTGGAACCCATTATTCGCCTCGAATGAGACCGTACTGCTCTGCGTAGGCACCCTTGGTGGCGGCCATCAGGTTGGCCCTCCTCCCAGCGCCGATAACCAGATGACTCTGCGCGACTATCATGTCTTCGATTACGAGACAGTGCACCTGGATGATGCTGAGACATTGGCCCGAATCGCAGGCTTTTTGGAATCAAAAGGTAAGCCGTATCAGATTGCATCGCAATCGCAGGCCACCTATGCTGACTTGCAGAAGGCGCCGGTCGTTCTGATTGGTCTCAAGAATAATGAATGGACTGAGCGTCTGGTTCGTGACCTGCGTTTCTCAGTGGTGCCCGCTGCTCCCAACGTTTTAGCCATTCACGACCGGAATAATCCGGCCGGCGATAAGTGGTCTGTGGACTATGCCGGTCCCTATCTGAGTCTTACGAAGGACTATGCGATCCTGGATCGGCTCACGGATCCGAAGACAGGACAGATAGTAGTCACTGTTGCCGGACTATCCGTCTTCGGCACCCTCGCAGCCGGCCGATTTGCCACCGATCCTGAAGAGATCAAAGAGATCAACGCGATCGCTCCGCGCGGCTGGGAACACAAAAGCCTGGAGCTTGTGCTGTCGGTAGACGTCATTCGCGGTGTGCCGGGCCGGCCAGTCATATTGGCAAGCCGCTTCTGGTAAAAGATCTTACATCGCGGGGGACCGCTCGGTTACTCAAATTGGGGGAGGCACAAGGATCGACAGCAAGAAGGGTGGGTTCAGCCGCCCAGGTGAAGCAGCGCGAGGCGGAGTTGCGCAAGACGGTCAACGGAGCGCGCGATCAGGAGAGGCATCAGGCCCTCTCGTCGGTTCAGGAGAGCGCGGCGGTCCTGGAAAATGTGCGGGCGGAGATGCAGCGGCACAACCAGCTCTTCGCCGACGGCATCGTCTCTCGCGAAGAAGAGGAGCGTTACCTTCGCGAGTACGACGTTGCCAACGCTCAATGCGAAGAGGCCAGACAACATCACGCACTAATCGACGACAGGCCTCGCGAAGAGGATATCGCGGCTGCGCAGGCGGCCTTGGAACTGGCAAAGGGCCAGTTGGCGCAGGCTCGGGCAGATTACGAGAAGACGCTGATTCGCTCGCCGATTCAGGGAGTCATCCTGAGAAAGCACCATCGCGCTGGGGAAAGCGTAAGTAACTCGTCGACCGTGCCCGACCCGATCGTGACAATTGGCGACAGCTCCGTGCTGCGGGTGAGAGTCGATGTGGATGAGACCGAAGTCTCGAAGGTCAGAGTCGGGCAATTGGCCTATGTGACCGCAGATGCCTATGGCAGCCGGAGATTCACGGGGCACGTCATTCGCGTCGGCAATGAGCTCGGACGCAAGAATATCCGCACAGACGAGCCAACGGAAAAGGTGGACACCAAGATCCTTGAGCCGCTTGTCGAATTCGATCAGGGCCTCCAATTGCCCTTGGGGCTGCGCGTGGATGCCAACATCAACACGGATCAGGATATGCCGCCGAACCGGCCCTAACCGACGATTCGATCATGGGCAGTAAGTGTGCGAAATATAACGTACACGATTGGTCCAGATATGTCGCCAAGTGTCATGGAATCCGGCAAATGCGTATCGAGCATCAGAATGGCCTGGCGACACGGCGTCTCAGAGGACTTATGATCCGCTCTTGAAACATCGTGGTTGACGAGCTAGCGTCCTGAGGTGAACGTCTGAAGATTCATGCTCGGTGAATTCATGCGAGTGAATCCCCTCCGCGCGGTCTCCTGTTCCAAAAGCCTTGATGGGACGTTTTCTTGCGGTGGCATGGTCTCAGTTCCTGCGCTGAGATGCTAACTAAGCCTTTGGCTATCCAGTTGACGGGAGCGCCAGCGCTGTCAATCATCTCATCCCTCGCCGCGTTGATGATGGCTGGGCCTATCTTCCAAATATGAGTGAGAAAATGACTCTGGTGGGCGCAGATGCGCGGATGAGGAAAGGCCGTAAGCAGGAACTGAGCCACGCAAGACACATTCCCTCTTTGCGATTTCTCGCGAAGGGGGAATGTGTACTGAAGCAAGTTAAGGCCTAACCTGGCGAAGACGATCAGGTTACCACCTATTGAATCCACCGTGGCAGGTGCCGACGCCCTTGTCGCTATAACCACCAGTCGCAGTCGGTGCAGGAAGTGTAGGACCATTGGCTAATGCTGTGGGACCTGCCAGTGCCGATTCGAAATCCCACGAGTAGCCGTTTTGATTGAGCGTCAGGCCCATCACACCCCAGTAGTACCCGGTATACGCCTGAAGATTCTGCGCGTTGAAATTCACGTTGCCGCTGGGATCCTCCTGGTTTGTTTCGTTTGCGCCGCTCGTGACAGGGGTTATGACGATCGGATCGAGTGTCTCGCCGCCGGTGCCCACGATGAATTCCCGTAGGCCCTTCCTTGAATCGTAATTCCCGGAGGGGTCAAGGGGGCGATAGCGGGCATAGAGGTGGTCATGTCCGTTCAGCACCAGATCGGCTCTGTACTGGTAGAGCAGCTGCCAAAAGGCCTGAGCGGTCGCGCCCTCCTCGGTGATGCCGTTCGTGGCGCTGAAGGTGGGCTGGTGCCAGTAGGCCAGTGTGCATGCGGAATGATTCTCCTCCAGATCCTTCTTCAGCCAATCGAGTTCGGAAGCAAACCAGGAGCCCGAGGTCGAACAACCGCCCGGCTGTGTCTCGCATTCTATATTGAGCGAGATAAGGTGCCAGGAGCCCAGATCATAGGAATACCAGCCATCTCCTACTCCGACTGGGCCCCCCGCCGGTACGGTGGATCCAACTCCACCCGACTCCTCGAAATGCCCCGCCTGTCCATCAGCCCGCGGTATGGGTTGAGGGTTGGGAGTGGTAGAGGCCGGATAGCCGCACCCCGTCATCGATGATGGGCACGGGTCCGCGAGCGTAGTCGTGATCGGTTGGCCTGCGCTATTGATCTGGAAGCCGTTGAAGTAGGAGAAGTAGCCGTAGCCGGCAACGCCGGTCGCGCCATGCTCGTCATAAAACTCGTGGTTGCCAGGCGCAGGCCGCGTGATCGTTTTGAAAGCTCCATAGGTCAAGTCGTACGAGTTCTCGAAGTCCGAATATTGGCCTACCTGGTATTGCAGATCTCCGACGATCGCGACTAGGTCAGGCCTCATAGTCTCAATCTGGTTCGCAGTGGCCTCCTGGGATTGCCACAGAGAGGTTGTGGTGTAAGGTGCCTTGGGGGTGAGGCAGTTTTCGTGCGCCGACTCACCAGCGGGCTCCGTCTCGCCTGGCTCGCAGGAGACGTCGCCGACCACCGCGAGCACAGGCGCTGAGCGGCTGGCCTTTGCGTAAGGCCATGTATTGTTGTTGGAATTTGGACTGCTTTTGGGGTTTTGATCCTGTGCCATTGCCCCAGTCGCGAATACCAGCACCGAAGCGGCCGCTCCCATGATCACTGCCGCGCGGAACCTCCCGCTGATCGTCGTCATGCGATTCCTCCAGCTTGAGTTTTTGAATGGGCTTACAGGGGAAACTTGCCAAAAAACGAATATCGCATCAGCTTATATCGTGTCTATCTCTGAAATGTGAAAATGCAGTTAATGCAAGACATTGCATGCAGGCGAAAAGGCCTTCGCCAAGCTTGCTGTTTCGAGGCGGTGTATCGTCGGTTTGCACGCGATGCGGTACTTAGACGTAGCGAAACAGCGCCATGAAACCAAAGTCCATGTGCTGCTGGATATGGCAGTGAAACAGCGTCAGACCCGGCTGGTCGGCAACCAGATCCACCGTGGCGCGTCCAAATGCGGGAACGATCACCGTGTCTTTCTTGATGCCGGCAGTCGGCTTGCCGTTAAGCTCGACGAGCTCGAACAGGTGCCGGTGGAAATGAAGAGGGTGGGAATCGTCGCTGCGGTTGTGAAACACCAGCCGGTACCGGCCTCCCTCGCGGAGCAAAAACTCCCGTTCATGCGGATATTCTTTCCCGTTGACGAGCCAGTGATTGATCCCATTGGGCCCGACAGGCGCCTTTTCAAAGACCATGTCGATGGTCTGGTCTGGCGCGGGATGCGGCGCGGTCGTACCGAAGCCCGTCGTACCAAATATGGTGTAGTCCCAGCGCGACTTCGGAGGGGGCGGAGCCCATTGCGCGCGCTGCCGCTGGTTGGCGTACTCCACCACTAGCCCCAAGCCGGATTGCCGTGCGACATCGCGAGTCTCCCCTAAAATCCAGACACCCGGGTTGTTCATCTCCACAATCGCATCCACACGTTCGCCTGGGGCGATCTCGATCACATCGACCAGCTGGGACACCGGCACGGGATTGCCGTCGAGAGCGATCACCTGAAACCTGTGGCCAGGCAAAGCCACGCGATGAATTTGGGAAGCGCTCGCATTGAGAAGGTGCATCAGGTCGCGCTGGCCCGGCTTCACGCGGAGGGGCTCCCCAGCCCCGAGTATTTTGTCGTTGATCGAATAAAGAGGGGCGCTGACTTCGAGTCCGTTCGGAGGCAGGTCTCGAGGGGAGGGTCGTTCAGGCCTCGGGTCGTTGGGATCCGCCGCCATCTCGTCCTGATCCATCGTAGACAGAAAATACTGCCATTCACGCAGGGCGAGAAAGACTTCCTGATCGTAGAGCCCAGGGTCAATCGTTGAATCGATCATGAAAAAACCGAACTGGCCGGTGTAGGCGCCCCGATGCAGATCCAGCATCGCCGCGGTATGTGAGTGGTACCATCGAGAACCTGCCGGCTTGGCCACGAATTGATAGCGGCGCCTGCCGTGGGGAGGGACCGGGGGAGTGCCTTCTTCTTCCGCCCCGTCCGTTTCCGAGGGGACAAACAGGCCATGCCAATGTACATACTCCGGAACGTCCGTGTCGTTCACAACGTCGACGGTGACGTGCTGGCCCTCGCGCACCCGCAGCAGGGGACCGGGGATTTTATTGTTGTAGCCGATTGTGCTGATGACAACCTGCGGGGCCAACTCGACCAGCATGGGGGCAATTTGGAGGGTGAAATCCGCCGCAGGTCCGGTCGTGTTCGGTTCCAACGGCGGCTTCAGATGCTGTGGCATTCCCATCGCCTGCGGAAGGCCTGGCGATTTGCCAAACGCGGGCCGCAGCTTGCCGGCCCCGGTCGCGATCACGGTGGCCCATCCAAGCCGTACAAAGTCTCTTCGCCTCACGCGATCCTTATCCCGGCTGCGAAGGTCACCATACAGACGAGTGCCTTAATGAGCAAGGCCGACATAAAAAACTCTCTCGATCACTTTCATATTAATGCCAATTCTTCAGTTGATGATATTTCGGGACGTTCAGGTGTAGTGAACAATACTGATCTCAATCGGATCATCGGTACCCGCATGTTGCCAAGTGTCCGGGATCTCAGATATTCAGCATAAATGGCAACTGCGATTTGTCGATACGCTAGACCCTGGGAAACGGGACATTCGTAGACTAGGAGTGGTTTCGCGCAGCCTGCGACCTCCATCGCGAGGCTCTACCTTCCTGCGTCATCAAGCCTGCGCACCTGCCAGGAGTGCGCGGGGACGCGTTGCTGCGACTGTTCGCCCAACCGGCATCCCAGCAAGCACGCGCACGGGACGAAGCATCCGGTCATCACGTCGGCCGAACCGGGCGAACGCCGGCTGTACTGCTATCCCGACGACGCCTTCGAGGAATATTGGTGCCGAGGTGCTACGGAGCGACGGCGACAGTGCTCTGGGTCGCTGCCAGCACTGCGTCCGTCGTAACGACTTGTGCGAACTCATCGTGCAACGTCGCCATTACGGCGCGACAGACCTCGTCGGCGCTCAGGTGACTGCCATCGAAGCTCTTGTGCTCCCAGGCGGCTGTTGCATCGGCCACCACGAGAACATCGAATCCCAGGTTTTCTGCCATGCGCGCCGTAGTGTTGACGCAGTATTCCGCCATCATTCCCACGACTACGAGGGTCTTCTGCTGCGCCGCGCGCAATCTCTGTTCCAGGTCTGTACCGATGAAAGCGCTGCTCACACACTTGCGGACCACCGGTTCGCCGGGGAGCGGTTGCGCTTCCGGTTTGACCTCGTTCCCGGGCTGGTTTGGCCGAAACGGTGAGTTGGCGCTGGTCGAATCGTGCCGCACGTGGATGATGGGCCGACCGCTCGCGCGCCAAGCCTGCAGCAGGCGCCCGATGTTCTTCTCCGCGCCGGGATTGTTCCGCTGACCCAATCGCGGATCGTCCATGCCCTTTTGTACGTCGATGACCAGCAGCACCGCATTCTTTTCGATATTCATAAACACAACGATACCATCGCGGTGCGCTCTCCTTCGTCCTGCTAAATGGCTGATTCCCAGCCCGTGAGGACGGAGCGGTTGGCGAAACCGGGAAGGATTTCGGCGAGGTTGTCGCGAGATCCGGGGCCCCCACGGATGGGTCTTAGACCGTGGGGTGGAGATCAAGCTCCTGGGACCTGGGATTCAAGCAGTGCAATTCATTCGGCCGTCCCCTCGCAGCACTTGCAAAACTTCAAACTCCCGTGATCCAACTCAACAAGGAAAAGTGTTAGAATCTCTTCGCGCGAGCCGATCAAAGGTCCTGCGACTTCCCTGCAATTCCCACCAATGGAGGACAAACATGAGCGAAACACTCAATCTTTCCCCGCATTTTGCCGTCAGCAACGCAGCTGCGGCCATCGACTTTTACAAGGCGGCCTTTGGAGCGGTCGAGACCGTCCGCCACCTCGCCCCCAACAGCGGCAAAATCATGCACGCCAGCCTGAAGATAGGCAACCGGGACCTGATGCTCAATGATGATTTTTGCGCCGAAATGGGCCAAAAGTCAGAGACCGCCGAGGCGCTGGGCGGTTGCCCGGTCACCTTCCATCTGCAGGTCGCGGATGCCGATGCCGCTTGGGCCAAGGCTCTGGCCGCCGGAGCCACGGTCAAGATGCCCTTGAAAGACCAGTTCTGGGGTGACCGCTACGGCATGTTGCGCGACCCCTTTGGCATCTACTGGTCCATCGGCCAGACCATCTCCAAGCCCACCCCAGCCGAGATCGAGGAAGCCGCAAAGGCCGCCTTCGCTCATTGAAGGCCAGTTAACCACCCAACCCCGGGTGCCCCAGGTCCCGCTTTTGGGACCTGGGATATCACGAACAGCCACCGCCTGGGTGCCCTAGGTCCGGATTCTCGGACCTGAGATACCGCGAACCACAACCAAAACAACGGGTGCCCCACCCACGCCGCGCTTTTGTTTTTGCGGCTAGGGTGGGATACGAGGAACCTCGACTCACTCAGCGCGAGCCATTCGGCAGCTTCGAGAGAGCATCCGTAATAATCCTTGGCGTCAGCACCTCGGGCAGCATTTGAACCCCACTCTGCCCCGGCACGTAAAGCGCATAAGCGGGAACACCGCTGCGTCCCAAAGCGGTCAATGCCTGAGTGATGCCCTCGTCGTGACGCGTCCAGTCAGCCTTCATCAAGACCACATTTTTGGCTTGAAATGCTGTCACGACTTCAGGCTGATTCAGAGCCACACGTTCATTCACCTGACAACTAAGGCACCAGCTAGCCGTGAAGTCTAAAAAGACCGGCTGTCCGGCTGCCAGTGAACGACTCACCGCCGCCTCAGACCATGGCTGCCAGAGACCATTTGCCCCCGCAATCTGGCCATTTCTGACCATCTTCGCAATTTCACCAAGCTCGGTTTTATCATCCGCAGATCGTTGGTCATAAAGCGCCAGAACTATCACCAAAATCACAATCAGCCCGGCAACCGCCGCAGCCCAGCGCCGAGCGGGCCAGCGCCCCAGAAACCATCCTGCAATCGCCAGCAGCAGGAAACTCGCCAGCAGCGCTGCCAGCACGCTGGCTCCGCAAGCCTGCGCCATCACCCAGGCCAGCCAGATCACCGTGGCGAATATGGGTACCGCGACGGCCTGCCGCAGCACTTCCATCCACGCGCCGGGCTTGGGCAGCAGGCGCGTCCAGGCCGGTTGCAGCGTGAGAGCGACGTAAGGCGCAGCCAGCCCCAGAGCCAGCGCTGTAAAGACGGCAAAGGTTACCGCCGCGGACTGAGCCAGCGCATAGCCAATCGCCGCTCCCATGAAGGGCGCAGTGCAGGGCGTAGCCACCACCACGGCCAGCACACCGGTGAAAAAGCTGCCCGTGTAGCCCTGCTTCGCGGCCAGCGAACCGCCCGCGCCCGTGAGCGTCAGCCCAATCTCGAACTGCCCGGCCAGGGAAAGCCCGAGAAAGAATAGAAGACCAGCCATGAGCGATAAGAAAACCGGCGACTGAAACTGAAATCCCCAGCCCAGCGTCGCTCCCGCCGCGCGCAGCCCCAGCAGCACACCCACCAACACCCAGAACGAGACCAGAATCCCCGCAGCATAAACCAGTCCATGCGCCCGCAGCCTGCCCCGCTCTTCATTGCCCGAATTGACCAGCGCCAGCCCCTTCAAAAACAGCACCGGAAAGACGCAAGGCATCAGGTTCAGCAGTAACCCGCCGAGGAAAGCCAGGCCAGAGGTTCGCAGGAGCCTCGCTAATGAAGCACCACCCGCTGAACCGGCTGGAAGAGTACCTGATCCGTCGAAAGGTACGGGCCTTAGCTGATTGAATGGTACGGGCTTTAGCCCGTACATTGGCTTAGCCGAATCGTCCTGGGCTTTAGCCCCCGAGGGAGGATTCTCTGGGCTTTGCGATCTTCCTTCACTTTGTTGTGCAACCGCCGCACCCGACGGCAACGCAACAATCTCGTAAGCCTGCCCGCCGGAAAGCTCCAGCACTCCCCTCAACTCTTTGGGGTTCGCGGTGAGATTTGCATCTTTCTTCAACTCCAACGTCAACCCATTTGCTGCCACAGCGAACTTCTGCGGCGCAGGGTTGTCAAGAATGTCCGGCTCCTCCGGGAAAAACACGGCCGAGGATTCGCGGCGTCCGGTTTCAACAGTGAGGCGGAAGCCCTCCTTTATTGGCTGGAAGAATGCTCTATCGCTGGACGGCAAAGCGTCGGGGAGCAGCCGAGCCAGCCGCTTCCAGAGCTCGACGCCAGGCCCATCATCCTGCTCCTTCACCGGCGCCGCTGCAAGCACCCTCTGCGTGATCTCCAGCTCCGCCTTGCCAGGAATACAGCTCGCGCGACAGACCAGCCAATCAACCTTGGCGTGGAGGACAACCGTTCCCGGCTTCACCGATCTTGCAAGCTCCAACCTGAACGGGTAGAGGACCTCGTCTTCATAGCCGAAGTCCATCAGCGGCCCGAGCGGCAGGCGCTTCGGCGCGGTGAATTGCAACGGCCCCGCCGTCACTCCTTCGGGAAGCGTCCACTGAATATGCGGCGGCAGGCCCGCATCGCCGGGATTCTTCCAATAGACGTGCCAGCCCGGCTCCAGCTTGAAGTAGATTCCGCCGTGATCGCCACCGCCGGGATGAAGTTCAGCTTTGCGAAAGACAAGCTGCACATGCACGTGCGGAGCGTCGGCGGAACTCGAAGCCGCCCACGCCGGCAGACCCGCGGCAAAGAGAAGGTATAGCGCGAAAACGAAGCGTGGAAGACGCATAGTTGTAATCAGCCTCTTGACGTGCCGTTAACTCCGCTAACAACGCTAACAACGCTAGCAACGCTAACTCCGCTCAAGCCGTCACTTGCCAGCCCAGTAGGCCCGATGGCCGAGGTAGCTCGAGTCGTCCAGATTCGCCAGGATCACCCGCCGCAGAGCCAGCACATCCAGGTCGCCCGTCTGCTGATAGAGCACCTTCCCGTCCGGCGCCAGCAGGATCGTGTAAGGCACGCCCGACTCCCACTTCGGATCGAAGGCTGCCTGCATCGCGTAGGTGTCAGTCGAAGCAAAGATCAGGTTGCGCCCCGTCGCGTGCTGCTTTTCGAGAAACTTCATCACGCCAGGCTTTTCGTCGGGCAGATTCGTTGCCACCGTGACCATCTCGAGGTCGCGCGTTCTGAACATGCGATAAGTCGTCTCAAGATCGGGGAACTCGACCACGCACGGGCCGCACCACGTCGCCCAGAAGTTCACCAGTAGCAGCATGCCGGTCGGATTGGCGCGCAGCTTCTTCAGCGTGTCGGCTGTGGCATCTTCGAGCGTCACCGGCTCGGCTTCGATTTTCTTCAGGTATGCCTCGCCGCTCGCAATCTTCGACTTCCACTTGGTGGAGCAGCCGAAGACGCCCGTGTGATCCACCAACACAGGCTTGTCGGCCAGCAGCGCGTCGATCGCGTTGCGCGTATCTTGCGTCTTGACCAAAGACTCGCGCTGACTGTCGTCAACTCGACCCTCAAAGCGCAGCTTGCGTTGTGCGTCAAAGATAAAAACATGCGGCGTGGCCTTCGGGCCGTATGCGTTGGCCGTGGCCTGCGTCGCGCCGTCGTAGAGATAAGGAAAGTTGAAGTGCCGGTAGGCGGCGCGAACCTTCATGCCTTCGAGATCGTCGCCCACATCGGTCCAAGCCAGTTCATCCAGCCGCACTGCATTCGGGTCATTCGGCTGTATCATCACGAATCGCACGCTCTGGTCATTGTAGTCTTCCACCAGCTTCTTCAGGCGCGACTCGTAAAGTTGCGCCGTGGGGCAGTGGTCGCAGGTGAAGACAATCACCAGCACCTTGGCGGCCTTGTACTCGGCCAGCGAATGCGTCTTGCCGTCGATCCCCGGCAGCGAAAAGTCAGGCGCGGCCGAGCCGATGGCCAGCGTAGGATGTGCGTGCTCGTCCTCGGCAACACAGACCGCGGCGCCCATCGCGAAAGCTACCAGAACCGCGCACAGGGCAATACATAGAGGCTTCGCCTTGAAAAGGCACGACTTTAAAGCCTGCCCTGAGCGTAGCCGAATGGGTGCCGTATACGCCGAAAAATGAACATGGGCTTTAGCCACGAACGGCTCCAGATAGCCATCCAGCACCTTGTCCACATCGCCAACTTCCACTTTCGTGCGATGGTCCTTGGCGATGCGGTAGGGCTGCAAGACATACGAGCGGATCTGCGAACCGAAGTTGATCTCTAGCTTCGAGTCTTCCAGTTTCTTGCTCACCGCCCGCTTCTTTTCCAACTCGTACTCATAGAGCCGCGAACGCAGCATCTTCATCGCCTTGTCGCGATTCTTATGCTGCGAGCGCTCGTTTTGGCATTGGACGACGATGCCCGTTGGCAGGTGCGTCATCCGCACCGCCGAGTCGGTCGTATTCACGTGCTGCCCGCCCTTGCCGCCCGAGCGATACGTGTCGATGCGCAGATCTTCAACCTTGAGATCCACGTGAATCGTCTCGTCGATCTCCGGCGAAACATACACGGAAGCAAACGACGTGTGCCGCCGCTTCGCCTGGTCGAAGGGCGAGATCCTCACCAGCCGATGCACGCCGCTCTCACCGGCCAACTGGCCAAATGCGTACTCGCCGGTAATGGTGAAGGTGGCGGATTTGATGCCCGCCTCTTCGCCGTCCTGGTAGTCGTTTATCTCGGTCTTGAAGCCTTGCTGCTCGGCCCAGCGCAGATACATGCGCATCAGCATCTCGGCCCAGTCCTGGCTCTCCGTGCCGCCCGCGCCTGGATGCACGGTGACGATGGCGTTCAGCGGATCGGCCTCGCCATTCAACATCGTGCGGGCTTCAAGTTCCTCGTTGAAGACGGCCAGCGCCTTGATGTCGCGTTCGAGATCGGCAAGAACATCTTCGCCTTCCTTGGCCAGCTCGATGTAGGCGTCGATGTCGCCCGTCCGGCGCACCAGTTCCTCATCGTCGGCCACCATCACTTCCAGGCGCTTCTTCTCGCGCATCAGAGGCTTGGTAGCGTTTGGATTGGACCAGAGCGTAGGATCGGCCAGCTTGGTTTCTATTTCGGCGAGTTCCCTGCGGATGCGAGCAGGGTCAAAGATACTCCCGCAGGTCGCGGACTTGATCGCGCACGGGAGCGTAAGCGAATTCGAGATCGTTAATCGACATGCTTGGCTCTAGACCTGACTTTGGGTTGAAGTTAAGAGGTGCTACTGCACAGGCTTTAGAATATCACTCTGCTTCAATACGACTCCCGCAATTCATCCAACCGGATTCTCTTCCTTTTGTTTCGAAGCTTCAACCACGCGACAGATTGCAAATGTTCCCAGCGTTTGGCTTCCTCGATATCCTTAGGGACGCCGTAATAGCCATTTCGATATAGATCGGCCAATAAACGCCTCGCGCTCCAATCACCTTGCATTGCCGAAAGGTGCAGCCAACGCAGTCCCTCTTTCACATTGGACTCTGTTCCCTCGCCCAAAATGTACATGAATCCGAGGTTGTATTGAGCATTGTCGTGGCCACGCTCAGCGGCCAATCGGTACCAGTAAACGCCGCGAGCCGGATCTTTTGGCCCTGTCCAATCTCCGGTTGCATGAAGCGCTCCGAGGTCTCGCTGTGCGCCGCGACTGCCGAGTTCTCCGGATCTAAGTAGTTCATGGTCGGCCTCCGTATCACCTTCCTTACCCCAGCGGCAGCTCCAGTAAATAGCATCGGCATGACCAGATTGCGCCGCATCTCGCAGATACTCACGCATCTGGTTGTCGACGCGTTCTGGCGCACTCATGTACCACAGAATCAAATGGGCAAGGCACGCTTTCGCATCTAGATCACCTTGATCGACCAAAGGCTGCCATAGCTCTCGAACCGCGCGCCAATCGTCACGGTCCCTTGCGAGCAAGCGCTCGGTCAAAGCCAGAATTCGTTCTTTCTGCGATTTGTTCATCGTTGAGCCGAACTCCGCTTTCAACTTTCACGGAACAAAAGAAGACTCAGGCGCGCAGTAGCTTTCTTCCCGACCAAGCAACGATCACGAGCGCCGAAAAGACACAGAGCCACGCAAACAGATCGCCGTGCGCGGTGTAGAAGGTGACATCGCTGCGGAAGCCGTACTGGGCGGGCAGTGCGTCGACGGCATGGCGGGGAATGCTCTGCCGGACGCGGCCATAGGGGTCGATCGCCGCGGTCACGCCGTTATTCGTATCGCGCAAGATCCAGCGGCGGTTTTCAATGGCCCTCATGCGCAGCATGTT
>JBEKOA010000056.1:0-25119 GCA_049522255.1 Occallatibacter sp. | reverse complement strand
CTTTGGGCCGGCGTAACACGAGGGATCGTACTTTACAAAACACGCATAAAGACCCGACTCCGAACTTGGAAACAGCCACCATGTCGTCGACTCGAGAGAAAGAGCCAACAGCAGAATTGTGAGCAGGCTTAACATGGGCAAGACGATCCAATCGCGCCGCGGCAACTTCGCTTCTATGGCGCATCCAGGATCGGAACGATTCGATTGGGTCATACGAGCGACTTCTCCTTTTCATCGGCGAAGCCTTGCGAGACGACCCTCATTGGAGCACTCTCCGGATGAGTACTCTCGACCGACAACTCCCACCGCGTTAAGCCGCTCTCTTCCTCAGCCGTCTTTGTAAAACCTAGCTTGGCATAGTGATCGACAACCAACCTGTTGCGATCCGTAGGACGATAGGCGCCAATTAGTCTTTGGATGCCGGCTGCCCGCGCATGCTCAAGGATTTCGAGAAGCACCATGTTTTCGACCTTGCGCCCCAGAACCCTGCAACTCATAAGCCACGTGTCGATCTCCCAAGCGCCGACCTCTGCGGGCCGGCAGATGACGACGCAGATCATTCCGTTGTCGCCGAACACATCAGCCAGACGTACCTGCAGAGTGAAGACCGCCGGATCGTCTTCGGCCTGGGCCACTTCGGGATCGGTGTAACGCCGCGTAGTAAGGTTGTACTGATTCGATTTATTGATCAACTGAACGATGCGCGCCCTGCCTGTCGCGTCAAATGGCTGGAAGGTGATGG
Organism: Occallatibacter sp.; assembly: GCA_049522255.1. Lineage (GTDB taxonomy): Bacteria > Acidobacteriota > Terriglobia > Terriglobales > Acidobacteriaceae > Telmatobacter. The sequence goes on along the minus strand of JBEKOA010000056.1, from coordinate 24,377 downwards.
TCATGTCCAGGGATGCGAGATAGGCATCCACTCCACCAACCTGCTTCTGTAGATTGGTGCGCTTGGCGTTGTCCTGGTAAAAACCGGCGCGCTTTAGATCTTCTGAAGCGAAAGAGATTGCCTCAAAATAGCCGGCTGCCGCGAGCGTTCTTGCATAGTAGGCCGGTTCCTCGGGCAATTCAGGCACAGCGACTTGCGGTAGCAGCGCGCGGATCAGGCCGCGCTCTACCGGATTGTCGTCAAGAAATACCATTGCATCGAGACCCAAGGACAATTCCTCGGCAATCGCCTTGATATTGGTTGCCTTGTCGTTCCAGTTAGCCTGGAATACTGCAATGTGGTCGAGCTTCAACAACATCTCCGGATGCTTGACAAAGGGCTCCCGCGCCACTTCGTCTGTGTTCTTTGAAGACACGGCCAGCACAATTCCGCGTTGGCGGAGTTCCAAGGCTAGTCGTTGTACGGCCAGATGCGCTTCTCCTATGGCATCTCCCTGTGCAAGCTTGATCCCGTCCAATCCGTCGTCACCGATGACCCCGCCCCAGACCGTGTTGTCGAGATCGAGAATCAGCGCCTTTCGGCTCTTGCCTCGGGCTGCGGCAACGATTCGGCCAACATGCTCAGCGTAGAGCGGAATGAATTCGTCTGAAAAGGAGAATTTCGCCATATTCCAAAGTTGCGGGTTGTGCCACTCCGCAAGACCGACGGTCTCCGCCAAGGCTGCGACATCAAACAACACATCCCCCAATCCTGAAATAGAATCCGCTAACTCGCAATTAACGGCACTAAGAATATACCTCATAGTGCCTGGTAGCGCCCTGTCAAGGCTGCCAAAGAGTGCTTCCGCAGGCGGAGCGAAAGTCTGAAAAATGCAGACTGCGTTTGAATTTGATTTAATGCCGTCTCGAAGAGTCTGGAGGTAGCCTATAACTCCCTGTACGGTGGCAGAGGAGGCGTCGCCGTCGCCAGGGGAAAGTCTCAACGGCAGCGCGCGATGGTCGAGGGCGAAAAGCACGGCATCCGGTTTTGAGCGATTCACAGTGGAGTCCGGTGTCAAAGCTTCCTGCGCGACCTGATCGTATGACGGTTGTATGATCTCCAGCGCTACGCCATGTCTTGCAGCGCTAGCCACCAGCGCGGGAACAATCAAATCGATAGTCGAGTTGCTAAGCACCGCGAGACGAAAGGGCACGAGCGGTTCCAAAGACTGCCCGCGCGCGCGCGCCACGCCGATAGCCTTGGCCAATCGCGTCAACTGGTTCAAGTCAAGCGCATGCGACGCCAGCCGCAAAAACTCTGGGCCCAGGGCCATTGAGGAATTCTCAAGTTCCCTAACCCTTGCGGCAAACCCCCGCGGCGCAGGTTGCAACCATTGCATTTCTGAAAAAAGTGATTTCATCGCCAGGTATACCGTTCCCGATCGGTTGAGGTCAGATGCATGACTCGGCTGACCTTCTTAACGGACGGTAGCCGGACAGATTGTGATGGAAGACAACTCCCTGCACTTGGACCAGACCCGCATTGAGGAGTCAATCACCGCGGCAAGAATTGTTCACGATAATGGTCCAATGGCCTGCGTGGCACAGTGCTCGCATCATGCTCGCGCTTTGATGAGCCTCACCAGGTCGCCAACATTTTCCATTGCACCGATTTCCGATGTTGAAAACTTGATCTTGAATGCTCGTTCAATAGTGAGTATGAGTCGAATGTGAGTGAGACTATCCCAACCATCTACGTTCTTCGCCGATAGGTCAGGCGCGATCACGATTGAATCTTCGTCGAATACATCTTGAAAAATCTCCGTCAGTCTTGCGTAGATCTGTGGTTCATCCATAAGTAGATTATCTCCTGACGTTTTCTTGCAATGTTTTCAACAAACTCAACATCGGTTTCACAATTATAGCTTTTCGCGCTCGTCTTCGGTAGCATCTGACCCTGCTCAGCTAGTCCTGGGGAACCTCGACCAAAGAAACTGCATCGATGGATCGCCTGTCATTTGTCGAGCCTTTTGTGAGAATAAGCTCGTGTCGTAATGGAATTTTCCACATGTCCAGCACAGCGGCAAGATCGGAACGGATCTTGGCCTCGGAACAGTTCTCATAGCCAAATTGCTTGTTGTTCTCGCTAAGTCTTACGATCTCGGCGGGATTGCTCCAGAGATTGCTTATGGCAAGGGCCAAGCTTTCCGGGGACGAAGGTTCGCACAGCACGCCATTATAGCCGTGGCGAAGATAGTCAGAGATTCCTGTGGAATCCGTGGCGACGGCGGTTCTAGCCAAGTGCATGGCACACACTAGTGTCACATGGCCACATGGCACCGTCGAACCTGCGAGAGGTAAAACCGTGAACTCTGAATGCAACAAAACATTCATGGCCTCACCGAACGGCGCGTTCACCAGAACCCGGACGTTGGGGGGAATCTTGAGCCCTGTCAGGCTCTCTGGACGGACAACAAGAACAAAAGGGATATCGCACAGAACGCGGCTTGCTTCGAGCAAAGTGCGATAATCGCGTCCATTGCCCCCAATCGACGAGACGTATCTTCCTTTCTGCAATGGCTGCTCGGGAGACACCTCCGGGACGCCGATGCTCCATAGTCGCAAGCGTATACGATCCTCCGGTATATCGAAATATCGGCTGTACAGGCTGCGTTCCATCGTTGAGTGGACTGCAAACTCCTTTACTTGTCGAAACGCACTGCGCATAAATCGGCGGCGAATACCAACAGGGAGATCGGAAAAGTTAAAGGAGTCGACATAATGATCGACCTGGATTCGGAGAAGGGTGCAAAACAGTGCGCACCAAAACGAAACACGAGGATCATGAGTAATGAGAAGCCTCGCATCGCCCCTGCTCGCGCGGATCACTGCTTGAAGGCAAGCGCGAACCATGGCAAGATTGGGGCGGCGAACAACTTTCTCCCAGAAATAAATGGGACGATCGTCATAAAAGACCCAAAGTGCCTCATCACCAGTCAGGCCGGGTCCAAGCTTCTGCCACCCTTCTGCAAAGCCCGGAGCACAGCAGACAATCAGAGATCGTGTCATATTGAACCTCTATTCAGCCAATTATGATGTGTTTTGAATAAAACACTTACCGGTTGGGCAGCATTCGTGGTAGTGCAATGAGAATCCTCCCGATGTCTCTTGGCCCATTTCAGGCTAAGACCCTGCGAAATGCGAAACGGGAGTTGAGACGCTCGGGAGCCGCTTGGACACCCTCATATTGTTCGCGCAAAGATTGACTCCATCCAATGAACAAGAAAAACAGCACAAAGCCCTGAGAAGTAAGATAGACAGTGGTTAGGACCAAAATAAGCCCACCCAGGGTCCCCCCAAGACAGTAATAGAAGCATGAATCCACAGACTGTCTCGAACCGTAAATGGCCAGCGCGATCGCAATACCTCCCTCCAATGCAATCAAAATGAACAACCAAAGTCCGACCTTGCCTTGAGTCACCCACAGCAAGAGATATTCATTGTCAATGGAATCGTACGCAGGATCCCTTGGATATGCGGCAGCACTCCACCCAAACAGTCCTCCTCTTTCGGCGACCGATTTATAAACACGATCGAGCTGAGTGCGGTAGTACGCGCTCGATTGAGACTCGTTCCCGGCCGTGTCATCTGGATTCAATTGCGCGTATTGGTTGGCTTTCGTGTTAGCGGCAATTCCGCCCAAGACGCAGAGAACTAAGGCGGCAATTATAGCCCGGCGCCTATTCTTCACCAGACCTATACGGGCTACAAGAAATCCTGCGGCCGCGCCAAGCCATGGACCGCGCGAGAGAGTCATGTACAAGCCAAGAGAAATGCTGACAACCCACAGCGTGGAGCGCCTGATCCCAAGGTATTTCTTCTCGTCTACATCTTGCCTTGACCTGTTGACAAACCAAAGCCATAGAGAAATCAATAGACCCAAAAAGAAAACGATGCCGGCCTGCTCGGCTCCCGCGAAGGGCCCCTTGACGCGCATGAAGCCACCGCGAATCTGGTCCATCCAATACATATTGCTTCGAAAAAAACGCCGCGCCAGCATAAGAAAGATGTTTTTTCTTCCTACAAACTCTCCAATGGAAAAAATTGAGACTATCGCAAGGAGAACCACAAGCCGTTGCGCAAATCTTTCGCGCAACCCGCTCTGTTCAATCAAGAGCTTTCCGATGAAATAGGCGCAGAGCGAATCACATATCAGCGAGGGGAGATTATAGAGAGCGTTGACGAGGCCAATATTGATGTAATCTGTATAGCACGATGCCAGAACGAACAAAACGACCCACAAATCCGCGCGCTTGAACTGCCAGCGTTGCGACCGACTTATTAGAGCTGCTATCCCTATGGGGAGCAGAACAGCATCGACGCAGGAAAGGGATGGCAAGTGTGGTATATGCAACGAGAAAACCGACGGGACCAACAGCAACACCGGAAGAAAAACATCGACTGCCGCAGCCTCTACCGATCGCCGCAATCTGACAATTGCGATGAGGGCAAATACCAGCACCATCGGATTAGTCGGCTGCATTGCGTTCTCCGGGAATCTGGGTTCGGTTGTCGTTGCGGCGCAAAGCTTGAACAAATATCGGGTGGCCAAACAGTGCACTGCACTCCAACTTCGCGTCTAGCTTAAATACCATCACCATTAGTATTGCACCTTCGAGTATTTTGCCAAATCATCGAAGTCCTCGTTTTCGTGTGTTGGTTTTTGTCGATTCTGCCCACAGTTTTGGACCTAGAAAATGCGGGGCTGCATGCTGCAATCTGCAATGCGCGAGATGCTTAGCTTTCACCAGACTATCCGACCACGATGGGTGTAGATTCATGACCCATACCAATATCGTGGCTCACGACTGCTTGCATTTTCTTGAAATCTGCATTATCCGCAAGCGAAGAGACGATTTCTCTCCCGATTACCAAGGAGGCGGTAGCCGCCGGCGAGGGTACGTTGCAAACGTGGAGCATCCTGTCTTGATAGACAAAGTAGAAGTCGTCGAGTAGTTTCCCTGAGCGGTCCAGTGCCTGTGCGCGGACTCCCGATCCTCCAGGCTGTAAATCCTTTTCCGTCAGGGCCGGCATTAACTTCTGCAATGCCCGGGTGAAGGCTGCCTTATTCCAGGACCTATACATCTCGCCGGTTCCGCTCTTCCAATTCCTTGCGGCCATTCTCCAGAACCCGGGAAATGAAGCTGTCATCAGTGATTCCGCAAGATCGAATGATGTTCGCGTATACCCCTCCCGCTTGAAGGAAAGCACTGCGTTAGGACCAGCTTCGATTCCGCCGTGAATGCGCCTGGTGAAGTGCACGCCTAAAAATGGAAAGCGCGGATCTGCAACCGGGTACACTAAGCCTTTAATGAGATGATGCTTGGAGGGCACAAGCTCGTAGTACTCACCGCGAAACGGCACAATGCGCAAGCCGAGGCTGGCTCCCGCCAGTTTGGCGATTATGTCACTTTGCAGTCCGGCACAATTTATGACGAATCTCGCGTGTACGGCATAGGAAGGAGTCTCCAGTACAATTGCATCCGCTTTTCGCGATATGCGATGGACGCCTGAGCTTGTGAGAACCTCACCACCTGTCTGCTGGATGAGTTCCGCATACTTGACCGTAACCATCTTGAAGTCTGTGATGCCAGTAGTCGGAACGTGGATGCCACAAATGCCTGATGCATTCGGCTCGATTTCGCGAATCTGACCAGCGTCAAGTTCACGAAGACCGGTTACCCCATTCGCGCGTCCGCGCCGCAGAAGCTCTTTGAGGCCGGGTATCTCGCGCTCTTCGGTGGCGACAATAATCTTGCCGCACATCTCATATGGAATGTCGTGTTGCTCGCAAAACCTCACCATGCTGGCCCGGCCCTCGACGCAGAGCCGAGCCTTTAGAGAACCTGGCTTATAATACAGGCCGGAATGCATCACACCGCTATTGTGGCCTGTCTGGTGAAAGGCGACCTCGCTTTCTTTGTCGAGAACAATGAGGTTCAATCCAGGATACTTGCGCACGAGTTGCAGGCCGACCGCGAGACCGACAATTCCTGCGCCGATTACGGCAACATCGCAATGTCTATCGTTCATGGAAAACTCGTACTTTCTGTGTAGCTACAATGAAGACATGGCCGGAGCGCGGGCGTTGAGATAACATTGGAGGCCCTCGCGCCAATCGGTAAATACATTCAAGTTAGCTGCTTTGAGAGCGCCGTTATCCAGTACGGAGTATTTCGGGCGCGGAACCTTGGCGGGGAATTCCCCAGGATTCGCCTTCTCCAAGCAGATTGCCGTATCGGTTGCGCGAAATATTTCACGGGCAAACTCATACCATGAACAGCTGCCTTCTGCGGTTCCATGATAGAGACCATAGTTGCTCGAACGGCTGAGCACGACCAATTGTTCGGCGATTTGAACAGTAGGCGTCGGCGTGACGAACTCGTCGTCGACAACCCTCAGTTTGTCTCGTTCACGGGATAACTTTAACATGAGTTCAACGAAGTTGAGGCCGCCTTTAGCCCGGCATGGCTGGCTCCCGTAAATTGCGGACACGCGAAGCACGAAATGCTTCGGCGCGACTGCTGAAGTGAAATGCTCCCCGGCGAGTTTGGTAACTCCGTACGCATTCAGTGGAGATGCAATATCAGTTTCCAGATAGGGGCTGCCTTTCCGGCCGTCGAAGACATAGTCCGTGCTGATGTATATCACTGTGGAATCGGCGCGCTTCGCCCATTCCGCCACGTTCTTCGCGCCTATTGCATTGGCCGCAAAAGCATCCGTGGGATTTAACTCGCATTTTTCAACATGGTGCATGGCGGCTGTATTGATAACCAGATCCGGGTTGCGGGCCGACAGGGCGGCCTCAACCGAGGCCGCCGAAGTCAGTTCCAGATCGGAATGAAAGAGACCCGTGATCTCATCGCCATTACGTAGAAAAGCAGCGCAAACATCACTGCCCAACTGTCCGTTGGCGCCGAGGACAGCAACCTTCATCTGACACCTCCTTCCGCTGTCAAAAGTGCTTCTTCGCCGGCCGGGCGTGCATTTTCCAACTCCTTAAAGACGTTGATGTTATAGTAACGCGGGTTGTCCCAGTCGCTGCACTTGTCCAGGTTGTTGATCAGGTTTCGCACGATGGACTTGACGCTCTGATGAGGATGGAAGCTCAGGATTGTCTTAGCTCGTTCGATCGAAACCTTGTAATTGCGCATGTCCTTGATGTGCTTGATGTCGATTGCGATGCGTTTTCCGAATTCCTCTTCGACGCTGAGCTTCACCAAATCCGCGAATTCACCGACAGTATGGTTGCCGGAAGCAATATTGAAGATGCCGCTAAGCGCATCGTTCGCTTCGATGGCGCGGGTGTAAGCCATGGTCGCGTCTTCAATACTGAGGAAGGGACGCCAGATTGCCGGATCGTTAACGTGAATCACGCCATCTCTCATGGCGCATTTGAACATTGTGTTGACGATCAAATCGAAGCGCATGCGCGGACTGTATCCGGAGACTGTGCCCTTGCGCAGGGCGATGACGGAGAACTCGGAATCGACCATCTGCAACACGGCACGTTCCCCTTGCAGTTTTGAGATGCCGTACGGATACGAGGAACTAACGGGGCAATCCTCATCGAACAACTGATTCTCGGTGTACCCGTAAACCGAGCAGGAACTTGCATAGATATAGCGTTTCACCTTCGCCTTTTTGGCGATATAAGCGAGATAGGCCGGAGCCGAGGCGTTGAAGATGAAGTTTTTCGCCGGCGAGAAATCGGCCATCGGATCGTTTGATAAACCCGCCAAGAAGATAACCTGGTCGTATCCGTCCAGGTCGGCAGTCTGGAGATGGAATATGTCTTTGTGAAGAATGCCGACGTTTTCAGGAAGGTTATTTCCAAACCAGAACAGATCGACAACGTCAATGTTGTATCCGCGGTCCAAGAGATGCGGAATCAAGGCTGAACCCACGTATCCGGCGCCGCCGGCGATTAGTATGCGCATGTTAGTTTTCTCCTCCAGCTAACGCTGATTTGGGTTGATAGACGATTTCGTTGGAAAGTGACGATGCCAGCCAATGTTTCAATGGCTGCGCTTTGGAATCCTTGTCGGACACGGTAACATCCTTGAGGGGCCAATCGATGCCGATCTCCGGATCCTTGTAATAGATACCCGATTCAGCTCCTGAATTATAGATGCCGGTGCACTTGTATTGGACTTCACATTCGTCGGTGAGCGCACAAAAGCCGCGGGCAAACCCGTACGGCGCATACACTTGCTTTTTGTTCTCTGCCGTGACCTCCATGCCGAACCACTGGCCAAGAGTTGGCGACCCCTTGCGAATGTCGACAGCGACCAGGAAGGCGGCTCCGCGCGTTACGCGCATCAACTTGCTCATGGGCGGACTCCACTGGAAATGGAGGCCGCGCAAGACACCCTTTGCGGAACGAGAGTGATTGTCCTGCACCCATTCGGTTGGCAAACCGAGGTCGCGGAAGTTATCGGCGCGATACGTTTCCATGAAGAAGCCGCGGTCATCACCCAAGACCGTGGGTACAATTACAACCACATCTCCGCCGAGATGCGAACTATCGAACTTCAAAGGCATGCTTGCACTCTCCTTGAGCAAAAGTGGGCTGTTGAAAGTGAGGGGATAAGGTGCGGTCGAGAACGAGTTATCTCGAAGATCGGTTAGGCTTTATCGAGCGCGAGGGACGATCAAAGAATCGCAGGCTGAGGATTGCGCGTTGACAAAGCTTCGGTAAACGCACCTGTATTCACCAAGGGCGAGGCGGGCTGACACGACCGCCATTTGTTTCCTGCCAGGCCTGACGCATCAAGTTGACCAAAATGGCGGCCTCACGGCCGCGCTCCTGCCGAGCCGGATCCGGATTGTGAGAATTGCGCATCCGTCGCAGCATGTAAAGGCCCTCTTCAAGCCAGCGGGCAAGCCAGACTTGCCAGCCATGATGTTTACGGTAGTAGAGAAGTGTTGACCGCATACGCCACAACACCACTTGGGAAGCAGTCTTGGAGAATGTCATGGAGGGAAACTTGCGGGTTGTCTCGCCCCCGTAGTGAGTTACCACTACATCCGGCCAGTAGAAAACTCGGAAGCCGGCAGACTTCATGCGCCGGCATAGGTCCACTTCTTCGTAGTAGAGAAAGAATGCCGGGTCAAAGATACCGGTCTTGACCAGCGCATCACGACGCATAATCAGAAACGCTCCAGGCGCCCAATCCACCTCCGCGGACTCATTTGGGTCGGCCCATGTGCGGTCTGGCGCGCCGAAAATGCGGGATCGCGGAAAGCGACTGGAGAGTCCCGCGATTGTCAGCGCGTCACCCCAAATGGAGTGAAATGAGCGGGCCGATGGTTGCCCGGACCCATCGCGACTCACCAGCCGCCCGCCGCCGATGCCAGCCGACGGATTGGCGTTCATGTGGTCGAGTGCGCGGCCGAGCGCTCCAGGATGGAAAAAAGCGTCGGAATTGAGCAGGACCAAGTACCGGCCCGTCGCGGCCTCGAGGGCCAGATTGTTGGCCGCAGCAAAGCCGAGATTTACTTCGCTCCGCGTCAATTTGACTGGACACGGGGAATCGGAAAACTCGCGCGACACCATCTCCGATGTGCCATCGCTGGAACCGTTGTCGACCACGAGAATCTCAGTGGCTACTTCTCCAGGCAGGCGAGCGCATTCTTCGAGGAGCGATTGGAGGCATTCCCGCAACAGATCACGTACATTCAGGACGACGATGATGACAGATAACTCATATTCGTAGGAGGGAAGAATGTTCATAGGTGCGCAACCTCGTGGGATCTATCGATCAATCGTTCAAACACAAGTGGCATTGAATTCCGGAAAATCAGCATTGTTCGAATTCTGAGCAGCCGCAAAGCCCTTACTGACAGTATAAGTTCTGCGGTTGAATTGAAACCTTGGCCTTCCGCAAAGCGGACCCAAGACCGTCGAAAGGGGGCCCATCCGTGGGGCGTTGGGAGCACGGTTGGCTGAGGTCCAGCGATTCCATGAGACCTTGGTGCAGTCCCTGTAGTCGAAGGCCATGTTCGTCAATCCGTTTTCAAACAGTTTAATCCTCCTTTTGTTTCGGCGATCTGGCTTATCGGCTTCGTGCTCATTGGTTTACTTTGCCGGACACTGCGACTCGATAGGGTCGATTGAAACCGGTGGCAGGTCCGCATTTTCAAGTGGCGATGCCGGTCTCCGCTTGCTCTTTTCTTTGCTCCGCGCCAGGAATTTGTCCCGCGTGAGGATCGTAGGCCTCTCAATAGCGAGATAGAAAAGGATGCAAACAGCAAGTGTAACGCTCAATATGACCAAAGTCTTTGCCGCGCTGCGCGGCCAGTTGCCGAAGATCACGTGCAGATCGGACATGATGAGTACGTGCAACAGATAGATGCTGTACGAAGCCAGTGCCGCGCTCCGCACGGTCCATTCGACCACGCGGCCGGCAAGCGATGTGGGAGTCCACGAAAAGGTGTAGGCTAACCTCAACCACGCCGCGAAGCCCATTGCCAAGATCGTCGCGTTCAGGGTTTCAAAGAGCATGCGTCCGCTGAAGTAGGACGATGCTAACATGGCGACCAGTACGAGAGGAGCGCAAATCCATGCTGGCCGGTCGGCCTTCTTAAACAGGCCGGGCCGCTCGACATACAGGTACGCCAGATAGACGCCTGCGATAAGGCCGTCCGAATGAAACGGAGTCAATCGGTACCATTGGTCGGGCATGTGGGCAACACCGCCTACAAACGATATCGACGCGGCGCGAAGAATAAGCGGAATAAAAAATGCGGTCGGGAGAACCCAATTGAGTTGTTTCCTACCGAAGATCCGCTCCACGCCAAGAGCGAGCAGCGGCAGGGCGAGATAGAAGTGTTCTTCGACACAAAGACTCCAGGATGGGCCAAAGCCCTTCAGACCTAAGAAGGTTTGTAGAAAGAGGATGTAGTACCAACTCACGGGGTTGGTCGGTATCCATTGCTCAACCAATGCAAACAGACCGAGCGCCGCAAAGTACGGGGGCAAGGTTCTCCACCATCGAGACAACCAGAATTTGCCTAACTTGAAATCCCCGTCGCGATGCATGCGAAAGTAGATTCGACCAATCAAGAATCCGGATAAGACAAAGAAGAGATCGACGCCAATAGAAAGCTTCTCCATCGCAGTGACTCCATGCGCAAAAAACACGCCGGTGATTGCCACGGCTCGCAGGAAATCCAGCCCAAAGTTTCTTTTACTTTGCATTTTCATCTCCTTTCGGCTGCGATGGGTAATGAGTGTAGGCTTGGCGACGAATTCATGGCTAACTCGTCAAAAATGTCGGCGAATTATTCGGTCAAAGCGGTAGACGCACACAGAAGACAATCAATTGCGCCGACTCGAATTTCCAGCTTCAATCGGCTTGCCTCGCCTTGTACTCGATGAGCTTCTGCGCTCGTCCCCGCCTCTGGCTCACCGTATATTGAAGTTGCCCGGCGAGAATCGGCACTTGCTGCAGATGAGAGTGGATTCCATAAATCAGAAGAACGAGAGAGCTTGCTCTCTTCCACCGCGCCTTCCATGCAGAGCGGAGCGATAGGAGCATGAGCAACGCGAACCAGAGCGCGGCCGGAACAAATCCGAACCAAACGGTCATAGCCGTAGCGACCGCGAACGATAGAATCCAAAAGCTGCCGCGAACGATATTGCGTCTGCGGTCAGAAGCCCATAAGGGATCCTCGCTGCCTCGAAAGCGCTCTGACACTTCGGCATAGGCATGGCCGGCTCGCGTAGCACGTCTCCAATATTGGCCGAAGCGCGAGATCTGTAGATCGTGTCCAGTCATTGGTTGATCGATGTGCAAAATGAAGTATCCCTTTGCCCTTATGCGCCGGCAGAGTTCGGGCTCTTCTCCGGCAATCAAGGTCTCGTCAAAGCCACCGACTTCCACAAGCGCCTCGCGGCGCATCAGCACATCGCCGCCACAGAATTCGGTAAGTCCCGGTGGGTACACCCAGTCAAGATCGAGAACACGATTATAGACAGATACCTCGGGATGAATTTCGCGGCGATGCCCCCACACCGCGGCCAGCAATGGTTCGCGCGACAGCTCTTGAAGCGCCACCAGGGGAAAGTCCGAGTGAAGGACAGTATCTCCATCGAGAAAGAGGATAAATTCGGATTGCGCTTGCCGCCAGCCCGTGTTGCGGCCGATGGCCGCGGTTGGGCGCTCGGGTGAGATTTCGATTGAAGTTGCGCCATACCGTGACGCCAGATCCGAGCTTCCATCTGTCGAGGCGGAGTCGACATAGATCACCTCACTTACAGTGACGCCTCGAATCCGTTGAATTGACTCAAGGCAAAGGGCCAGCCGGTTTCCTTCATTGCGCCCGATCACGACAATGGAAAGCTCCGGCAAATGTTCCCCTTCAAGTGCATCTGAGATGGCTCTAGAGGCTTGTAGCATGCACATCCTGATCCTGCAAGCACTCGGAAATCACCGAGCGCTGGTTAGCTGCCGGCATCGCCGTTTTCCGAGGAAGTACTCGCGCCGGAATCCCAACTGCGATTGAGTTGGAAGGAACGTCTGTGAGCACCACCGCATTCGCTCCTATCGCCACGTCATCCCCTATTCGAATCGGACCGAGAATCTTCGCCCCAGCGCCAATATCCACGCGATTTCCCAAGATTGGCGCACCGCGATGGCCTGTATGTTTGAGGCCTACCGTGACCCCATTGCGGATTACGCAGTCATCTCCAAATACCGCGTCGCCACTTATAACAATTCCTCCGAAATGATCGATTCGGAATCGCCGCCCGAGTGTCACTTCGCAAGGTAGCTCGATTCCAGTCAATATCTCTGAGACGGGCTTCAAAAGCTTGTACAGAAAGGAAAAGGGCATTCTGAGCCAGCGCCAACGAATGGTATATCGCCAGCGTCCAAATCGGTAGGCGGCCATTGCCCATAACCCCTGTCGGGAAAGCTGCCCGCCGTGAGTGTGCCAATCTTCGCGGATATTCTCAAACAAATTCAACCCCTTGATCTTCTGAATCCTCTATCGTCGTGGATCGGCGATGCAACCCAAGTTTGAGCGCTGCGATGAGCGCCGCCACCAGACCTGAAAATAGTTCGTGGATTGCGCCAGACAATGTGAAGATAACCGTTGCCGGATCTCCGCATCCATCTCCACGAGACTCGTGGGGCTGGTCAGGTCCAGCACAACCACATCCGCATTGTCGAGCTGTTCGATCACGCGCGCCTTGTCAGCGGGGAGAAGCTGTCCCACCTGTAGCGTCCAGACGTCCGGCGAATGAACGGATGGGAAATAATGATGAGCACCCGTGCTGTAGGCGAACAGCAGCAGATTCTCATGGCTCGATGTTTCCAATATCTTCTTCCACTCGGCCACCCAGCCCGGGTTGGCATATAAGTTCGCTGTCACTGTGGGAGACTTGATCTCTTTCCAACCTTGAAAGACGGCGTGGGCAAGGGTCGCTTGACCAGCGATACCAAGCCCGAGAAACAGGGTTACGAGAACATTACGGGCGATTCCCTTCGGCGTTGCCGATAGCCCCAGTAGCATTCCCACCACTAAGATCGGATCGAAGACGTAGTGCTGATGTGGCGATCCATAGGCGACGCAGACGAACACTCCTTGGATCAGCGAGCAAAGAACTATGACCATGTCTCTCGGGTTCAGGGCTCGCTGGATCACCATTCTTCGCGCTGCAAGTATGGCGAAGACCAGGAGACTGAGGGTGCTCACTACCCACCAACTCACTGGCGTGAAGAGCGAGTATGCTAGATAGAATCTGGAATCATATCCCGAGGGATGGAGAAACTGCATCAGCGCCTCTCCGGTTCCAAATCCGATCTGTTTGTAGAAGCCCATCCCCGCCAAAGGTGTCGCTGTTGCCAAAACGCTGCGCCAGCCGAACTCAAAGGCCAGCAGGATCGCGAGTCCCAGATATGTCAGCACTCCAGGAGCAAAAGCACGGAGCAGGTTTTGAAGAGAACGATGTGGCTTGATCAACCAATCGAGGAATAGGAACGCCGCCAACAATCCAGCCATGACGAGCGGCAACGACGGCACGCTCCAGCAACCTACAGCGGCAATGGCCAGGCTAACGTCCATTCGTCCCAGCAGCACAAACAGCAGCGCGAAAAGAAGAGATAGCTGAACGATAGAGTAGGGAAGATTGGGATTGACCGGGTTAAGGATTCGGCTCATCGCCAGCATTGCTACAAGCCACATTGGTTCACTGGGCAGGCCGCGCAGAAAGAACGCGCAGAATACAGCCATCAGGGCCATGGTCGCGACAGCGCATCCGAGCAAGGGCCAATAGCCGCGGCCAAAGAGCACAAATAACCAATGTTGGATGGCAACCGGCAACAATCCATAAGAATAGAAGGTGTCGACTCCGAGCCGAAGATGTTTATCCAGCAGATAATCCAGATTCAAAAAGCTGCCGCGATCCTTCAATATCCAAAGATCCAGCGAGAACACGATCGGCCAGGATACAAGGTAGATTGCCGTGAACACTCCAAAGAACGTGACAAAGTTCGCCTGTATGCTTTGCAATGCTACCTTCGGAGGACTAACTCGGTTAGCCGTGGTTTCCATTTCATTCCTCCTCGTAGCCGGCCCGAGTTAATTCACATCCTGGGGTTAAGAGTATTTCCATTGGACTTACTCCGGCTCGCAAGACGCGCCCCGGTATTCTTACTTTCGCACGGCCAAGATTCCACGCTGTTGCATGCGTCGCTAGCCATCTATTTCCGCGTTTCGCTTTTCGCGCTCATCGCACTAAGCGCGCGCCCACTGGCCGCGCAGGCACTCCTACTACAGTTGTGCCCGCCGGTACATCGCGAGTCACCACGGCATTGGCTCCCACTGTTGCGCCATCCCCAATCGTGACCCCGCCCAGCACGGTCACGCCGCGGCCGATCCACACATCGTTGCCGATGGTGATGGGCGAGGCGATATGTCCAGAGTCGCGAACCCGCAAACCTGGAATGCGGGCATGATTGGCGTCACGTATGCTTGAGTACTCACCGATCATAGTGTCGTGTCCGATGATGATTCCCGCGCGGGAGACGATGTGGACTCCGCGCGAGATAACTACGCCGTTCCCAATTTCTATCGACCCATCCTCCTCCGTCTCCAAGTAGAGCGCCGGGTACAAGAGCGCATCCCTCCCAATGCAGATCATGCCCGTGCCGT
Source organism: Occallatibacter sp. (assembly GCA_049522255.1). Lineage (GTDB taxonomy): Bacteria > Acidobacteriota > Terriglobia > Terriglobales > Acidobacteriaceae > Telmatobacter. Next base: position 9,177 of record JBEKOA010000056.1, on the reverse strand, counting down.
ACACTTCCGGCGATCCCAAGACAACAACCGAAGCGTCAAGCGGCGTTGCCATGCTGGATGCGAGCAGAGCATGGCTGCGAATGCGAACGATGTTTCTCCGCAGCCCGGATGTGGCACGGTAGAAGATAGTTAAGCAAGATGAGATCAACGACTTGAGATTGCGGCTCATAAGGATTCCAGCGTCCGGGGATACGTCTCCAACACACGAACCGAATCTCCGACTCAAATGCTCTCCGGTGAGTTGTCTCGAAGTATGCGCGCCAAAGAAATCACGTTTTGCGGAAGGTTGTAGAGTTCCAATGCCCGCTTTCTTCCCGAAACCCCGAGACTGTTCCGCAACAGTGGATCATCGATAAGCCGTTGCAGTGCCGCCGCCAGATCCTCTTCCGATGACGCTGGAACAAGTAACCCATCAAGGCCATCGCGGATCAGTTCCGGAATGCCCGCAACAAGCGTGCTGACGCATGGAATCTCCATGGCCATGGCCTCCATCAGCGCCACTGGAACGCCTTCCGCGAAGCTGGCCAAGGCGAAGATATCTGCCTTGCAGAGTAACTGCCGGGTCTCACTGTGACTCTTCGCACCTTCAAAGATTGCTGGGATGCCGCACTCGACCGCGCATGCTTCCAAGTGCTCCCGATCCGGTCCCGTACCAACCAGACGAACCCGTAGTGTATATCCTTGCGAGATCAATCGGCGACAGGCGCGTAACAAAACCAGTTGACCTTTTGCCGCGACCAACCGCCCTACGCACAAGATTTCCAGCACACGCGCCGGATCGAGCACTTCCCGCGAGGGAAGGAACACATTTGGATCGACGCCGAGCCGCACAACGTGCAATTTGTCCCAGTGTTGCGGGGTAGCGACGCGCATCAATTGGCTCCGGCAATAGTCGCTGATGCAAAGGATGAACTTCGCCCGCTCGACCTTCTGCCGAAGATAGAATTTCTCCGCATCGTAGAACTCATCGGGCCCATGCACGGTCAGCGAGTACGGGAATCCCCATGCGATCGACGTCAGCATGCCCACCGTCGCCACCGGCCCACAGAAGTGAATGTGAAGATGACGATGTCCACGCGAACTCATCCAATCGCCCAGGATAAGGGCCTCCGCAAAGTAAAAAAGAGCAAAGAGAATCGCGTTGAAGTCCCAGCGCCCAAGCCTCAGGGCGGCAGACAATCCACGTACAAATACTCCGGGCCTCAGCGCAAGCGTCTTCAACGCAATCCAAGCGGCCCACGCCGCTCCTGTGCGCTTGACGTAAAACGTCTTGTCAGCCTCGGCCGCCTCAATCGCGGGCAAGGCTGCGCGGGGCCGGTCCGGAGGATTGATGGATGCCACATCGATTGCGATTCCGAGCTTCCTCAGTTCCTGAACTTCATTCAGGAAAAACGTATGTGAAACAGCCGGATAGCGACTGAGGAGATAGACGAGCCGGCAGGCCTGCGCCGCTGCGGGGCTCTTAGCAGCAGAGGGCGCTGCCGTGGACGTGGAATCGATGCAAGGCTCGGCAACTATCGCCGCCGCAGGACGTCCGATGGGCAGGTCTTCGTTTTTGAGATTCGCATCCATATTTGTCGGGGACAACTTTCAGTGCGGTTCCGAAGCGGTGGGAGAAACACTGACTACTTCGAGTTCCCGCGATGCGTTTGGCCTCTCGGCAAGCTCGCTGAAGACGCGGATAATCATGTCGATCTTTCGCTGCCAGTCAAAATCGCGAACGGCTCGCAGATGTCCGGCGGCACCCATCGAATGGACAAGGCCGGGGGAGTCGATAAGCTTCTGCATCGCATCGGAGAATCCAGTCACAAGGCCCGAGTAACTCTCAGGCTCGACGAGAATTCCGCAGGATGCATCGAGGTAGTCTGCCGGACCGCCCCAGCGTGTCGCTATCACAGGCTTTCCCAGGGCCATGGCTTCCAGCACCACGGCGCCACCGCACTCGTAGAGGCTGGGTAGAACCAATGCCGTGGCTGAGCGCAAGCGATCCGCGCATTCCATCTGCGAAAGCCAACCGGAAAAGCAAATGCGATCCTCAACCTTCAGTTCCGCGGCGAGCGACTTCCAAGTGGCTAGCATCGGGCCGTCGCCTATAACTTCGAGTTTGGCGGAAGATACTTTTTTGAGCGCCCGGATCACGACATCCAGCGCTTTCCAGTCCACTAGGCGTCCGAGGAAAACAAAACGGGAGCCGGCGCATTCGGCATCGCCCGCTGCCCCGCGCCAAATCTCCGTATCGATCCCGTTCTCGACCAAATCAACTACTCTGCCACGGATTCCTGATGGCAACGCCCGCCGCGTACGTTCGTTGGCGACCAACAAGACGCTCGCGCGCTTTTTGCCGGGGAGAAGAGTATTGGCAGCATCGGCGAAGAACCGTGCACCAGCGATCGCCATACGGCTGAACCACGATTCGTTGCGCCGGAAGGCCGGTGGATACTCCATGCCGCCGTTCAACGGGCCGATCACGACCGGCACGCCCATGCCGAAAGGTACTGACGGAAAACGCGGCGCAACGGGGATTGGCTGGTGAATGACGTCAATATGTTTGTCGCGGATTAGTTGACGAACGATAGCGCGCTGGCAAAATTGAGTGATGAGCTGATTGAGAAGACCGAGCGTTGCCTCGGAGAGCCGTCTCGGCAGAAAGCGACTGAGACGAAAGATGAGTTTGTGAATCCAAAGATCCGGGATAAACAGAATCCGTTCGGAGTCCTCAGAAAACAGTTCAAGTAATTCGTTCCGGGTTCGCATATGGACGACCAGCCAGGTTTCGACTCCGCGAGAGCGCAGCAGGCGAAAGTAATGTACCGGAAGAATGGCCTCACCGCCGAAGCGTGTCGAGGCGTGTTCGGCAACAATGCATATTCGCATACACGCTCACGCAGCACGGAAGATTTGGTAGTACCCCAGAGCAGCAAGCACTCGTTTTAAAGCCAGTTCCCGTGCATAATGTGCCGGAGTCAATTCCTCAAAAGGAACCGTGCGGCCCGGCTGAATCAGCGTGGCGCGCCCGTCAACCAACCCCGTCTCGCGAGCTGCGTGTAACCACCACTTGGCCTCGCCGCCCGCATGAAAACACTTGATGCTGGTCCATGGCTCAGCCTTGAGAATGCGCAGGCCGCCCACGCCCAGTTTCGCCATGACCCGCTTGCCCGGCGAACGGCGCCAGCATCTCCAGTAATCGGGGTCGAGATGACCCCCACCGACTCGCATTGCCAAGGCCGACCAAACTATGGCTTCGACATGCATGATGCGCGGAAGATTCGCTCCACCGAGCCGGCCTACCAACCAGTCGAGCCAATCCAGATCCGCCGAAGCCCGCCAGTGCGCTACCCCGATATCCACGTGGTGCGCCAGCCGGATTCCGCCGTGAATGGCAGTCCGCACGACCTCGGGAGGAAAGAGGCAATTCGGCCGCTGCCACATCAGCAGAAGACCGGTCTTCGGCGTTTGCTCAAACTGAAAGCGATTCGGAAAATATAGGTCGGGGTCAAGAAGCACCAACTCCGCATCGGGATCGCTCAACAGGAGCGGATCGGTGATCTTTCGCCAGCATGGGTGACCGTGCCGGAATCCGCGCAGGTTGCTATACCTGGCAAATGTCTGCGCCTCGCGCTCGATAAGATCGTCTTCCGAATATACGGTCCATTTGTGCGCCTTGGCATCAAGAGCCATCAACGCCTCGGACAGTTCCTCGCCGTCCCGCTTGGAATCGGTGATCAGACGCAGGTGAAGTGTTTCGATGGAATTCGAAAACAGGCTCTCCAACGCATCCCTTGCATAACTTAGAGAGCGCGGCGAGAGTACCATATACACTTCACGCATACTAGTCATCTGGTCGGCTCCTGTTTACTTTGCTACAACCACGGGCTCATGCAAACGAACCTCGGCGGCGAGGGAGCGATCCAAGTCAGGTCGCTCCGTTTCTGATCGTTCAAGGCAGGCCCTAAGCTGCGCTGCCAAAACCTGGATGTTCGGTTCACGGAAGACCAGGTCGTGGTCGCCGGGCAATTCGAATACCTCAACACCACCTCCGGCAAAGGGAGTCCATCCAAGATCCTGCGGCAGCCGGGGATCCGGCTGGACTGTGGCGCGGAAGAGCGTCACCTGTCCGGTCCAGGGTCGCGCCTGATAGTTCATGGCCGCCACCCATGTGATATCGTCGGTGCTTTTCATGAAGGAAGGCACAGTTCGGAATCCGAGCGCGACGGCAAGCGAGTAGGTTCTTCGCAAGGCTCGCGTAAATAGTTTCTGCCACAGATATTCGATCTTTTTTCCCAGTGAAAGATCGGAAAGATTTCCCAGAAAGCGCGCGATTCGGCGATCGATCCGCACCCGCATCGAATCGTTCTGTTGCGCCACGCCAATGCAGTCGCGCTGGCGGCTATCAAGCATGCCAAGCAGTTCAACCCGCTCTCCCAGGGCGCGCAACTGGTGTGCAATCTCAAGGGCAATCGTGCCGCCGTAGGAGTATCCCAGGAAATAGTACGGACCCTTTGGCTGGATCTCCCTTATTTCGGCCAAATAGAAAGCTGCCTGGTCTTCAAGACGCAGCAGAGCCGGCTGGCCAGCCAGCAGTGACTGAGCTTGAATTCCATAAATCGGATGGTTCGTTCCGACCAGCATGGCAAGCTGATAAAAGCGGATTACATTTCCTCCTGCGCCGTGGATGATAAAAAGAGGAGCTGCCGTTCCTTGCGGCTGCATCGGCACGATTGAGGAACTGCCGTTCGCTGAAAGACGCTGCGTGACTAACTGCGCCATCCGTTCGACCGTGTGCCCTGAGAACAAAGAAGCAAGACCAAAACTTAGCGAATAAGTCTTGTTGATCCGGGAAACGATCTGCATTGCGGCCAGCGACCGCCCGCCGAGGTCGAAGAAGCTGTCTCGAACGCTCAGATTCGTGACTCCTATCGCGGTTTCCCATATTCTGGCGACTTGCGCTTCGAGCGCATCGCGAGGCGCCACGTGATCTTCGCTCTGCTTTACGGTGGTCAGTGTTCCCTTGATTACGCCTGCGTTCAGATTTCCATTCGGATGGATGGCCTCTTCGGCGGCTCCTGGTTCAGTTTCCCCGTTTGAGACCGCAATGGGATGCTGGCTGCTTTCGTCTTGCGCTGCTTCTCGAGCTGGACTCTCCGCCCTCGATAGAATGGTATCGAGAGTCTGCACATAGAGCTTGAGAATTCGCTGGATCGTCGAAACGCGAAAGAATACTGGATTGTATTCCAACTGGAGGCGTGGACCTTCGGCACGCTCCACAATGCTCAGCATCAGGTCGAACATCGTTCCCGGGCTGACGGAGCGCAGGGGAACGATTTCCAAAGAAGGCGTTTTCTGGGCCTGCATGAAGGCCTTCTGATAAATGAAGTAAACCTGGAGCGAGATCTGATTCTTGTCTCGGCAGAAGAACTCATCGTCGTTTAGATCTTCGAAAGGCAGATCCTGATGAGCCAGCGCGCCGAGTGTCCAGTTACGAACGCTCTCGACGATCGAGTCGAGAGTATCGCCCATCTCGATCTTGACGCGAATGACCTGGGGGTTCGAAAAGGGACCGATCAGGTCTTCCGTCTGCTGGCGGCGATTTGCGCAGGGTGTGCCGATAAGGATGTCTCCCTGGCCGGTCAACCTGTGCAGCATTGCGGTATAGGCCGACAACAGCAGCATATAAAGCGTGATTCCACGGACCGCACAGAAATCCCGCGCCTGCCGCACGAGATCAGGAGCCAGCAGAAGAGTCTCGATATCGCCCTGTTCTTCAACTCCGCCGCCGTGAATATCTCGCGGGATTCGAAGAGGAGTGAAGTTTCCGTCCAGGGTTTGACGCCAGTAAGCGAGAGACTCTGCCGATTCTTTTCCCTTTCTCCATTGGTCGAGCCAGACGGCGAAGTCGCCGAACTGGATGGGCAAATCCGGCAGACCATGCGGAACCTTGCGCATCAGGCCGTCGTAGATTGCGGCGAAGTCCCTGAGCACCACGCCGTTCGACCACCCGTCGCAGACGCTGTGATGAATCGTGATCAGGAGTATATGCTCGTCGGCTCCCATCCGGATCGCCCGGGCACACAGCAGCGGACCCTTCTCCATATCGATCTGGATACGGGCTTGCTCGTGAATGATCGCGTCGGCCTGCCGTTGACGGGCATCTTTCGAGAGATGCTGCAAGTCATCTACAGGCAAGGGAACCTCGATGGGCGAATGAATAACCTGGGACAGCTGGCCACCCACCACCTCGAAAGTGGTGCGCAGGGATTCGTGGCGACGCACCAGTTCCGTGAGTGCCGCGGCCGCCACTTCAGCAGACAGAGCTCCCCGGCAGGTCCACGCGATAGGCATATTCAGCGAATGATTGCCAGGGTACATCCTGTGCAGCAACCAGAAGCGTGTCTGGCACGGTGTCGCCGGCATCACGAAGTCGTCCGTTCGCGCGCATGTCGCCGGGCGCTCATCCTCTTGCGAGGGAATCGTCTTGTCCGGTGAGATCTTCATCAGGCGTTCGTTCTCCGAAACTTTTCCCTTGAAACAGCTGCGATCACGGGGCCGGAGGGAGTCTTTTCCGGGCTAGAGATTCTGGATTCAGCAAGTGCGTTCGACAGGCTGGCGATGGTTCGGTGTTGAAAAATCTGCGCAGGATGGATCGACATGCCTTCCTGCCCGGCACGCGCCGAGATCCTGAAGATCAGCAGCGAATCAGCTCCCAATTCGAAGATGCTATCGGTGATGCTGACTCGATCGAGTTTCAAAACATCGGCCCAGATTGCCGCTAGCTTCTCTTGCTGTGGCGTTGTCGCGGGGGTGAATTGCCGCGCTTTGGTCTGCCCGCCAAAGGCAGCCTCCGGCAGTGACTTGCGGTCGATCTTGCCGTTATCGGTCCGGGGCAGCGTAGGCAGCACGGTAATGATGGCCGGGTGCATATACTCGGGCAGCCTCGCGGTTAGCAGGGTGCGCAATTGCTCCTCCAGATCTGCCGGCGGCTGAGCCAATGCCGAGTCGACCCAAGCTGCCAGCCGCGAATCTCCCGGCCTGATGTGGATAGCCGTCGCCACTGCATCGCGCACCGCGGGGTGGCTCGCCAGGGCAGCTTCGATCTCGCCCAACTCAATCCGAAATCCCCGCACTTTCACCTGGAAATCGATTCGGCCCAACAGTTCGATGTGACCGTCCTCGAGCCAGCGCGCATGATCGCCCGTGCGGTAGATTCGCCCGCGGCCGAATGGATTGGGTAGAAACTTTGCCGCGGTCAATTCGGGCCGGTTCCAGTAGCCGCGCGCCAATCCCGCACCCCCGATGTACAGCTCGCCAGTCACCCCCAACGGCACCGGTTGCAGCCGATCGTCGAGCACATAGAACTGCGTGTTGGCAATAGGAGGTCCAATCGGTACTGGCCCTTCCCGTTTTTCCAGTCGCGTTGCCGATGACCAGATGGTGGTCTCCGTCGGCCCGTAAACGTTCCACACATCGTTACTGCAATCCATAAGCGAATCGGCAAGATCGCGCGCCAGAGCCTCGCCGCCGCAGAGCACTTTCAGGTGCGGCCGGCCTTTCCAGCCCGCCTCCAGCAGAATCCGCCAACCGACCGGCGTGGCCTGCATGACAGTTGCTTCAGATTGGTCCAGCAGGCCAAGCAAACGGAACCCGTCCTGAACTTCAACGGTGGTGGCTATCACCAGCCGGGCGCCGACCATCAGGGGAAGGAAGAGTTCGAGGGCCGCGATGTCGAATGAGATGGTTGTTACGGAGACCAAGGTGTCCGTGGCACGCAGGCCTGGCTCCCGCTCCATGCTGCGCAGCAGGTTGGTAAGCGCGCCGTGCTCGATGGCCACACCCTTGGGTTTTCCAGTGGAACCTGAAGTGTAGATCACATAGGCGAGTGAATCCGCTGCCGCCTTCACACTCAGGTCCGCTGCGCTCTCTCTGGCCCAGAGATTCTGTTCCGTATCCACGCAGACTACGCGGGCACCTGTCCTCAGCTTCGCGGCCACCTTCTCCTGGCTGAGCAGTAAAGACGCCTCCGAATCGGCCAGGACCATCTCCAAGCGCTCAGGCGGATGGGTGGGGTCGAGTGGAAGATAAGCTGCGCCAGTTTTGAGCACGGCCAAAACAGATCCGACCATCTCATTAGAGCGCTCCAGGCAGACGCCGACGACGGAACTGGCTCCAATTCCCTTGCGGCGCAGGTGGCGCGCCAGCCGGTTGCTGTACTCATTGAGCTGTTGGTAGCTCCAATTAACGCCATTGCAAGTAACTGCCCGGTGGTTTGGTGATTGCGCCGCGGTACGCTCGATGATGCGATGGACGGGCTCGAAAGGGCCGAAGTCCGCGGCGGTCCGATTCCATTCGTCGAGAACCAGTCGCCGCTCGCTGTCCTCCAGGATCTCCAGCTGCGAAACTTCACGGCCGGCGTCCGCGCAGATTCCGCGGAGGATGGCCGCATACGAGCCCATCCAGCGTTTGAGAGTGCCGGGGTCGATCAGGTCAGTGTTGTAATCGCAGTTCAACAGCAGGTCGTCGGCGGTTTCGATAACGTTCAGGAAGAGGTCGGTGTTCACGAATTCTTTCGGGTTCGACCGCATTTCGACGTGCAGTCCCTCGAAATGGAGATTCGTTCCAAGTTTTTCGAGGTTGAACTGAACTTCGATCAACGGCAAGCGGCTGGAATCGCGGGGAATCGAGAGTTTTCGCAACAGAGTGCCGTAGGTAAATTCTTGGTGGTCGTAGGCGTCGAGCAGCCGGCGGCGCGTAGCGGCCAGGTGATCCTTGGCGGAGCGGGTCTCTGGCAGTTCGCTGAGGATGGGCAGGAAGTGCACGCAGTGACCAACGAGGCTTGCGTCCTCAAGCAGTGCCTGTCCCGCAGCCGAAATGCCGACCACGACTTCGGACTGCCGTGTGAGCCGATGCAGAAGAATCTGAAATGCGGAAAGCAGCGTTACATAGAGCGTGCAGCCAAGCCGGGAGCTTGCTTTCTTTAGTTCGGCGCACAATTCCGCGCCTACCGAGGCGCGAAATGTGGCGCCGTGATAAGACTTCATCACCGGCCGTGGCCGGTCGATGGGCAGATCCAGCACAGGGGCGCGCCCGGCGAAGACCTTTACCCAATACTCCTCGTTCTCAACATAGGCTCCTGCACATGTCTCTTCCTGTTCGCGCAGGGCATAGCTGCTGAAGGGCATAAGC
>JBEKOA010000055.1:0-50158 GCA_049522255.1 Occallatibacter sp. | reverse complement strand
TGATCTTCGACGACCAATCGGTCAACGAATGGAACCGCCAGAAGGTGCTCGAAAGGCTCACGCAGGTCAATGTGCCGGCAGGTGTGCTGCCTCAAATCGGTACGGACTGGAGCACCACCGGCCAGATTTATTGGTACACGATCCGGAGCAACAATCCCGCGTATGACCTGATGAATTTGAGGAGCATCGAAGACTGGACTCTTTACAAGGAATTCAGGAAAGTGCCGAACGTCGTAGATGTGAGCGACTTCGGCGGCACCGCGCGCGAATATCAGGTGCGCGTCGACCCGAACAAGCTCATCACCTACGGCTTGAGCATTAGCCAGGTGGAGAACCAGCTAGCCATCAATAACGTGAACGCAGGCGGCAGCTTCGTCGAGGAAGGCTTGCAGCAACTGAATGTCCGCGCACTCGGACTTTTCCGCAACGTTCAGGATATCGAGAATACCGTTCTGACAACTTCGAATGGGGCCCCGGTTCGCGTCAAGGACATCGCAATCGTCGATTGGGGCCCCAGAATTCGGCTCGGGCGCATGGCCAGAGCCGATCATCGTCCGGACGGCGTCATAGTCGATGAACCCGACGTCATCCAGGGCGGCGTGCTGATGCGCAAGGGGGCCGAGGAAGGCCCAACGATCGAGGGGATTCACAAGAAGGTGGACGAGCTCAACAATCACATCCTGCCCGAGGGTGTGAAGGTCATCCCCATGCTTGACCGCAGCGATCTGCTTCATTACACGCTGCACACGGTGCTGCACAACCTCGGCGAGGGGATGATCCTGGTAACGATCATCCTCTTTCTGTTTCTCGGTAACGTTCGCGGTGCCATTATTGTTGCGCTCACCATTCCGTTTTCCTTGCTCTTCGCATCCATATTTCTCAACCTGAGCCATATCCCCGCAAACCTGATTTCACTTGGCGCGCTCGACTTCGGAATGGTTGTGGATGGCGCCGTCGTCATGGTGGAAAACATCATGCGGCACTTGAGTCATCGCAGGAACGGCTCAGCGGAAGCGGGTCGCATTACCATGAGCATCAAGACGCCGATTGAGATGATCCGTGACGCATCTCACGAGGTCCAGCGGCCAGTATTCTACGCAATCGCCATCATCATCACCGCTTACATGCCGATCTTCACGCTCCAACGAGTCGAAGGGCGTTTGTTCCGGCCCATGGCCTGGACCGTTGCCTTCGCACTACTCGGCGCCATAGTATTCTCCATTTTCATTGTGCCTGTGCTTGCTGCCTTTCTTTTCCCGCATGGTGTCAGGGAATGGCGCAATCCGGTTATGGAGTTCCTAAAGGACCGTTACCGGGGCGGGGTTAAGTGGGCTATTGAGAATCGATGGATCACCGTCGGCGTTGGCCTGGCTTCGTTGGCCGTCGCTCTTTTCCTGACATTCAGCGGCGTCATTGGATCGGAGTTTTTACCCCACTTGGACGAGGGCGCCATCTGGGCGCGCGGCGAGATGGCGAACAGCGTAGGTGAGACGGAAGGCACGCGATTCGCCCAGCAAAACCGCTATATCTTCGCCTCGTTCCCCGAGGTCACCAAGGTCGTATCTCAAGCCGGGGCGCCCGACGATGGAACCGACACAGGAGGATTCGGCAACACGGAATACTTCGTCGACCTGAAGCCCAAGGAGCAATGGCGGCCCATTTTTCATCAGAATAAAGAGGAACTGATCGCCGCGATGGATCGCGAAGTGGAGAAACACCCAGGGGCTTTCTGGAATTTCTCCCAGCCCATTGAGGACAACGTGGATGAAACGATGACCGGCACGAAAGGCGGACTGTGTGCCAAGCTATACGGGCCGGAGTTGGACGTTCTCGAGGAAAAGGGCGAACAGATCAAAGAAGTCATGGCCAACATTGACGGGGTCAAGGATTTAGGAATTCAACGCGATACGGGCCAGCCGAATATCGATCTCACCGTTGACCGTCTGGCGGCTGCGCGCTTTGGCATCAATGTGGCCGATATTCAGGACGCCATCCAGACTGCAGTCGGCGGTAATCCTGTCAGCCAGGTCTTGCAGGGAGAGGCAGTCTACAACGTGGTCGTGCGCTATCAGAAACCGTATCGCGATACGAAGGAGGCGATCCAGAATATTCGACTGCTCTCTCCCTCGGGAGAGCGCGTCTCCTTGGCTCAGGTGACCAAAGTCCAGGTTCGCGACGACGCTTACGACATTTATAGAGAAGATGGATCCCGCTATGTGGCCATCCGCTTTGAGGTTCGCGGGCGCGATCTGGGCACCACAGTCAAGGAATCCATCGACAAGATCGCCAGGAATGTGCAGTTACCGCGTGGCTATCACCTCGAATGGTCGGGAGAATACGATAGCGAAAAGCGAGCCGAAGCAAGGCTGCTCTTCATCGTGCCCTTGACGGTCTTCTTGATCTTCATCATTCTCTACACCATGTTTCGTTCCTTCAAGTGGGCGCTGTTGATTCTCCTCAACGTGGCCATGGCTCGCGTTGGAGGCCTGTTAGCTCTGCTTGTAACTGGCACGTTCTTCAGTGTGTCGTCGGGAGTAGGATTCCTGGCGCTCTTTGGAGTTTCGGTCCAAACCGGTGTCATCATGCTTGAATATATCAATCAGCTTCGAGCCCGGGGCTACACTCCGGAAGGAGCTGCGATCGAGGGCGCTGTCCTCAGGCTTCGCCCCATCATGATGACGATGCTGGTGGCCACCCTGGGCCTGCTTCCCGCCGCGATGTCACACGCCATCGGCTCCGACTCGCAGCGTCCGTTTGCCATCGTCATCGTAGGAGGATTGATGTCCGACCTTCTGCTGAGCATCTTCCTTTTGCCGACGCTCTATGTCTGGATCGCAAGAGAGGGAGACACGCTCCCGAAACCGGAGGTGGCCCTTGAAGCCTAAGCTGATGACTGTTCTTACGCGAAGCATTGGCAGTTGTGTCTTGGGGATTGCTTGCCTTGCGTGTTCCGCAAGCGCGCAGCGGGCGCTTACTTGGGATCAAGTCAAGGCAAAGTTCGAAGCGGCCAACCCCGTACTGAAAGCGGATGCGGCCAACGTGGAAGAGATGAAGGCCGAAGAGATCACGGCATTTCTCCGCCCCAATCCACAGTTCACTTTAACCGCGGATGGTACCCAGATCGCGCCGCATAATGGGGTCTGGACTCCCCTCAAGGGCACGACTGAACAGCCCAACTTCAGTTATCTGCACGAGCGCGAGCACAAGCGCGAACTACGCCTGCAGAGCGCCAAAGAAGGCACGCAGATTACCGAATCCCAGCACGTTGACTTGGAACGCAATCTGGTCTTCGGCCTGCGCTCGGCGTTTGTGCAGACTCTTGAGGCCAAGGCGGTGCTCGAACTGGCCAAGGCCGATCTGGACTATTACGACAAGATCATCGACATCAGCCGGGCGCGCTTCAAAGCCGGCGACCTGGCCAAGATCGACCTGGCCCGGATCGAGCTTCAGCGCGTGCAGTATGAGTCTGAAATCGAGACTGCGATCGTCAATCTGCGCACTCAGAAGATCGCGCTCCTTCTGCTGCTCGACGACCGCACACCGGTCGACCAGTTCGACGTGACTGGACTCTTCGACCTAGGCCCGGAACTTCAGCCCCTCGACCAATACCACCAGATTGCACTGGACAACAGGCCGGATCTGCGGGCCGCGATCCAGACGATCGAGCAATCGCAAACCAATCACAAACTTGCTATCTCAAATGGCTCTACCGATCCGACCTTTGGCGCGTGGTACACCTATAACGCCTCGACCAATAACCCGAACGGCAACCAGACACTCGGCCTCAGCGTTAGCGTCCCACTGCGGATATTCGACAAGAACCAGGGCGAGAAAAAGCGAACGCTGATCGACATCGACAGAAGCCAGCAAGCGGCCGAGGCGGCCAAAGCGCAGGTCTTCAGCGACGTTGACGATGCCTACGAATTGGTGCGCAGCAATATCGCACTAATAAAGCCGTACAAGGGACAGTATCTCGATCAATCGGTCTATGTGCGCGACACGGTAACGTTTGCCTATGAACATGGAGGCGCATCGCTGATGGACTTTCTCAATGCGCAGAGCGACTACCGCGTCGTTCAACTCGCCTATCTGCAGTTGATCGGCGCGTATATGACGGCTGCCGGCCAGATGAATCTTGCCGTAGGGAAAGATGCGATTCAATGATCTACATGCCTGCTGCGAAGAGCTTCAGGCGTGCAGACTTTTCGGATGACAGAACGGAGAGGTCGAATCCATGAAGAGACATGAAGCTCGAGCTCGCATCGAGGAATTTGGCATTCTTCCTTCTGTGCGCGTCACCTCGCGGGAACTGGCGCGTTTTGCGGCAGAGACTGTCTATACGGCGGGAATTCCAGTTGTGGAGATCACGCTGACCACGCCGGGCGCGATCGACGTGATCGACGACCTGGCCAAACGCTATCCGGATATGGCGGTGGGCGCGGGCACCGTGCTCGATGAAGAAGCAGCACGGCTGTGCGTCGACGCCGGCGCGAGTTTCTTGACCAGCCCCGGATTTGTTTCCGAGGTGGCGGCCTATGCGAACAAAGTGAATGTCGTAGTGCTTCCCGGCGCTTTGACGCCGACCGAAATCATTGCGGCCTGGAAGGCAGGTGCGGACCTCGTCAAGATTTTCCCGACGGGTCATATAGGCGGCATTCAATATGTTCGCGCTCTCAAGGTTCCGCTGCCACAAATCCCGCTCATCGCCACGGGCGGAGTGAATCAACAGACGGCTTTCGACTTTATTCAGGCCGGGGCAAGCGCTATCGGCCTGGGCGGAGAACTGCTGCCCAAAGAGGCTTTGCACTTCCGTCAGACGGATCGCATCCATGAGTTGGCGAGCAGATTCCTGGGCCTCGTAAAGGACGCGCGGGCTCTGCGAGAGATTTACTACTAATGCAATGCACAGATCGCTTTTTCCGAAGCCGTAATTATCGCGGCGAGTATTCTTTTCGAGTCGAGGCTGTTGGCTGGAAGACGCCGCGGCCTAAGTTAGATTCCAAGTCAGTAAGCCATCTACGCGAACCACGTAAGAATGCTTCAAATGGGAATCATCCACAGACCGCCATCTATCGCGATAGATAGAAAAGGCTGGAGAACCTAAATGGTCAATTCAACTCAGTTATCTGCGTCCTCTAAAGTTTTATTCCATTCCGATGATCCTCTTCATGCGGCCATCATGTTTTCTCTTCAATACTCAAAGCATGGGAGGTATACATCACATGAAACGGAGCCTATTCGCAGCAAGTCTTCTGTCACTCGCTTTTGCGGGCGTTGGAATCGCACAGGGCACGGCCTCTTCCCCAGAGACTGGCGCCCATTACACTCAGGCCCAATTGAAGCAGTTGGCGCTCAACGCGCACGCGCCGGCGCAATTCAACGCTCTTGCAAGCTACTATGGAGCGCAACGCGAGAACTACATGCAGCAGGCCGCGGAAGAGAAGAAGGAGTGGGAGCGGCGCAGCCAGAACGTCATGAGCGTAGCCGCCAAGTACCCGAGACCGGTAGATTCGGCACGGAATCTTTACGAGTACTACATGTACAAGGCCTCAGAAGCAGGAACGCTCGAGGCGAAGTACAGTCACATGGCGGCGCCGGATGCACCGGTAAACGCGCAATAACATTTGCCAGATCTTCAATCTGGCCTGTAAGAGGCCATCTGGGCGGCGAAGGGCAGGGAGGCGGGTCGAGCGACCCTCCTCCCTGCCCTTCGGTTCCATATCATTTAAATCTATTCCTTATGAATTCTTCACGCATTTCCCACTAACCTTTAACCAGCTTACCGGGAATCCGGAGTGAGCAAGATACGAGTCAAATGGATAAGCCACTTGCCTTGACAAGCACGCGACTGCCGCGAAGACTTAGGGTTCCAGCACAGTACGCGGCAGCGAGCGCGGCTCTCGCTCTGCTGACTTACTGGGGGTTTATCTTTCAGATCAACCTGCTGACAATCAGCCTGCTCTATCTGATGATTGTCGTGGCCGCGGCGTCGATTTTCGGCTTCTGGCAGGCGTCCTACACATCGCTTGCGGCGGTGCTCTTGCTGGACTATTTTTTTGAGCCCCCGCTTTTCAGTTTTGAAGTGGAAAACACGGGGATATTCGTTGCGCTTTTGACGTTCGAGGCTACGGCGCTCGCGATCAGCAGATTGCACGGTCGAGAGCTTCGAATCGCAAGAGAGGCGGCTCGCCAGCGCGCGGGAATGGAGCAGTTGTATGAACTGAGCCGTAGTTCGCTCCTACTGGATCTGCGCCAGCCGCCGGGACCACAGCTCGCAGTTTTGATTCACAGGATTTTTGATGTGCGCGGGGTGGCCTTGTATGACACAAACCTGAGCCGCCAGGACAGGATGGGAGATTGGGAGGCGGGCGAGCAAGATCTCGCCAAAGACTGTTTTCTACGCGATGCTTCACACGATGACTCGAGTACCCAGACCTGGCAGCGCGTACTGCGGGCCGGACCAGGGCCAGTGGGCGCACTGGTGGTTCGAGGCGATCTCAGTGCTCTTGTGGTTGATGCGCTGGCATCGCTTGCGGCAATTGCGATCGACCGGTACCAGTGGTTTGAAAAGGAAGAGCGGGCCGAGACTGCGAAGAAGAGCGAGCAGTTGCGTGGAGCGGTGATGGATGCGCTCGCTCATGAGTTCAAGACGCCGCTGACAGCGGTTCAGACCGCCAGTTCAGGGTTGCTTGAGCTTGGAGGGCTAACGGATCCCCAGCGCAATCTGGTGACGCTGATTGACGGAGAAGCGGTTCGACTGAACAAGCTATGCACGCGGCTGCTGAAAGCGGCAAAGCTCGAGGCGAAGCAGGTAGGTCTCGATACAGCCGACGTCAATGTGCTTGAAGTGGTGTCAGAGGTATTGGCCACTCATCCAGCGGAGCCGGAGAGGAACAGTATTGAGGTTGCGGTGGAGGATCCGGCGTTGACGGTGCGCGCGGATCGCGGACTTCTGGCAATGATCCTTTCGCAGTACGTAGATAATGCGCGAAAGTATTCAAAGGCGGGGACGCCGATTGAGATCGCCGCAAGAGCGAGTCATAGCGAGGTTCTCATCTCCGTGCATAACTTCGGCTCGACGATCCGGATCGAAGACCGGGAACGGATCTTCGAGCGATTTTACCGGTCGCCGGAGCTGAAGGATACCGTTCCCGGCACAGGCATTGGACTCTCTGTAGTGCGGAAGGCAGCCGAGGCTCATCATGGGCATGTATGGGTCATCAGCGACGATAAGGACGGAACCACATTCTCACTTTCCCTTCCCATGGACGCGAGGAGGACGCAGTGAACACGGAACAGTCCAGTACCAGCCAGGGTACGATTCTCGTGGTGGACGATGACAGTGCCACGCGGCGGGCATTGCGTGTGACCTTGACTGGCATGGGCTTCACGGTTGTGGAAGCGGCTCGCGGAGAAGAGGCGCTGTCGCTGGCGCGCGTGACCTGGTTCGATGCGGTGCTGATGGACGTGGATATGCCGGGGATGGGCGGGGTGGAAGCCTGTAGAAGCATCCGGCGCGCGGTGGCACGCCTGCCGATTTTGATGCTGACGGTAATGGATAGCGAAGATGACAAGGTGCTGGCGCTCGATGCCGGCGCAGACGACTACATCACGAAGCCGTTTCAAGTACGGGAATTGACGGCGCGATTGCGCTCGGCCGTGCGCCGACGAAATGCTCAGGATACTTATCGCGACGTACCGATTCGCCATGGCGAACTCGAATTGGACCCGGTGAAATACCGGGTGATGAAGAGCGGCCGCTCGATTCATCTCACGCCCAAGGAATTCGAGATGCTGCATTATCTGATGATGCACGCCGGCGAGCCGATTCCCCATGCCCGGCTGCTCAAATCCGTGTGGGGTCCGGAGTATGGAAACGAGCTCGAGTACCTGCGAACGTTCGTCCGCCAACTGCGCAAAAAGATTGAAGACGATCCGCGCAATCCACAGTATTTATTGACAGATGCATACGTGGGCTACCGCTTCAACGAGCAGGCGCCAGAGCTCTAGCCTGTCGTTAAGCGATAGCGCCCAGTGGCACATTCCCGGTGAAGCGCCTGCAATCTCCCAACCAATCTAACTAGATAAAAACACGTATGTTATCAGGTCTT
Organism: Occallatibacter sp.; assembly: GCA_049522255.1. Taxonomy (GTDB): domain Bacteria; phylum Acidobacteriota; class Terriglobia; order Terriglobales; family Acidobacteriaceae; genus Telmatobacter. The sequence goes on along the minus strand of JBEKOA010000055.1, from coordinate 42,047 downwards.
CTCCGGGGAAGAGATCGTAGGTTCCTGCGTCCGCCATCTATCTCAGAAAGCGGCCTTGCCGAAGCGCCGGCTCAGGGGCCGCAAATTCGAGATCCAATCCTGCAAGAAGATAATCGTAGTGTGTTTTGCGAGGCTTGTGTTAAGCTGTGGCGGAGTCGCGGCAGCTCTTCCCGGATTTCCCCTGCGCCGGCTCCAGACAGCTCCTTTTTTTGTTCAGCGAATACGGTGTCAAACCGCATCCTCATTGTCGAGCATCCACAGTCTCCTCCCCTCTGTGGCGGGGATGAGGCTGTCTATTCGCCCGAGTGGAAGAATGCCCGCCGCGCGTCGTGGGAGTCTTTTTCTCCGGAGGCTCTGCGCTCGATGAAAGACTCACTGGTGATCGCAATCGCTGTACCCGGCGGCGACAAGGTGACAGAGTTCTTTCAATGGCTTCGGCGGAATCCCGTTTCAGTTCCCATCTTTGCCATTCTGCCTGCCGATGACGGCGCCTTGCTGCGGGCGGCTACGGAGACGGCGGACGACTTTCTGCTTTGGCCTATCCGCCCCGAAGAACTGAAGACGCGAACTGCGCGTCTTCTGGGCCCAGCCTGCCAGGATCTAACGGATATTCAAACTGCTCTAGCGGCGGAGATTGGCCTGGGACAACTCGTAGGTCAGGACCCCGTTTTCCTCAGTGCCCTGGCGCAGGTTTCGCTCTTTGGCGCCTGCGACGCCCCAGTGCTGCTCACCGGCGAAACGGGCACCGGCAAGGAACTCTGCGCCCGCGTCACCCACCTCTTGAGCAAGCGCCACCGGGGCCCATTCATTCCAGTCGATTGCGGTGCATTGCCCGACCACCTCTTTGAAAATGAGCTCTTCGGTCATGCACGCGGCGCGTTTACCGACGCGCGTTCGGACCAGAAGGGGCTGGTTTCGCTGGCCCAGAACGGCACCTTATTCCTGGATGAAATCGACAGCCTCTCGCTGGCGGCCCAGAGCAAAGTCCTTCGCCTGCTGCAAGAGCGCGTTTACCGCCCGCTCGGCTCCGAGGTCTTCAAGCAGGCTGAGGTAAGAGTCATCGCGGCTACCAACCGGAATCTGGAAGAACTCGTCGAACAGAAGGCTTTCCGCTCCGACCTATATTTCCGCATCAACGTCTTGCGAATTCACATGCCGGCACTGCGCGAGCGCCGCTCAGACATTGCCATACTGAGCCGGCATTTCATCGATGAGATTTGCAAGACCAACGATTTGCCAAGAAAGGTTCTTTCCCCGGCCGCGGCGAGCAAGCTCGACCAGTACCAGTGGCCAGGGAACGTTCGCGAACTCTACAACACCATGCAGCGCGCGGTGCTCTGTTCGCCGGGGACTCAGATCGCCGCTTCAATCTTCCATCTGGATTCAGTCAAGGATGATAGTGCACCAGGCGTTTGTGAGACGGCCTGCAAGGGCTTCCGCAACGCGAAACTCCGTGCGATCCAGCGCTTCGAGCGGGAATACGTCAAGCAGATGATGGAGAAGCACAAGGGCAATGTAACTCAGGCTGCCCGCGAGGCCTGCCAGGACCGACGCGCCTTTGGCCGCCTGGCGCAAAAATATCGAGTTGCCAGCGTTTCAGACTGATGGGTCACCTATTACCCACCTGGGTCATTTCTGACCCACCCTCCGGAAAACAGGTTTTATACCTGATCCACTAACTCGGATGCGGGTTTTTCTACCGCAGGCCCGCCGATGCCCCGGGACGAAATCGTCCCATCCCCTCTGCGGCTCTTATTCGAAACAACTGCTAACTCACATATTTATCTACTACGGAGATTCAACGCTGTTTGGCCCGCAATGTGCATAACTCTACACCAAGGGCGAACTTGTTGTGGCAGACGGGAAGCCTGAGACCATGCCGGTTGCAAAGCAAATCCTGAGCTATTTCCTGCGCAATCCCGATGGATCGGAGAGCCTGACGGAACTGGCACGGTGGCGGCTCATGGAGGAGCAGATCCGGTTGAGCGTGGAGAATACCCAGGCGGCGCTGAACTGGCTGGTTGCGGAAGGGTATGTGCAGCAGGAACCCAGAGTCGGAACGGAGAGCCTCTTTCGGTTGAACCCAGCGCGGCGGCAGGATGCCGAGTGCTTGCTCAAGAATGAGGGGCAGAGTGGATCCTCGCCGAACGAGGATTCAAGCGAATGATGGAGCCGCCCAAGAGGGCGCCAATCGAAGAGATTGTTGTTACCAGGCATTGGGAGTTTCAACGAGCTGGTAAGTGCGAGGAGAACCAGGTGGCTGATTATCAAGCCGTGTTCGCTGTCGGGGATGCGCTTACGAAATACCTGACAAACAACTACGACCCCACCGTAGTTGGCTTCCCTTGCACCTTCAAGCTGGTTTCGAGCGCTGAAATCGCCAACGAGGATACGACCCAGCTCGATAAGACCGTCTCGCTCTTTCTCCATCGCATGACCACAGCCGAGCACTACCACAATGTAACTCGATTGTATGACTCGCCTTTTGACCAGCCGGTGCTTTATCTCGATCTCCATTACCTGCTCTCTTATTGGGATGCGTCCGCGGAGGGAGCCGAGGCGGAACAAAAAATCCTTGTCTGGACCATGCAGCAACTGCAATCCAATCCGAATTTGGATGCATCGATTCTTTCTCTTTCATCCACCGCGCCAGGATGGACCAAGTCCGATTCTGTGCAGATCATCCCCGCCGATCTTAGCCTTCAAGACATCCTCGATATCTGGGACGGTCTTGGTCCGAAGTACCGTCTGACGGTGGGCTATGTTGCGCGCGTGGTGAGGGTCGACCGGACCTTCACCCCTGGATTGCCGGTAGTGGCAACCCGCTTCGAAATGCAGAACGGAGGCGCCGCATGATTGAGAACGTAGACCGCCGGGTCCTGGGAGCTTTTGTGTGCGTGGACGCCATCACCGGAAACTCGGTGGTTCCAGCCATTCCCGTAACTGCGCCGCAGTGGACGGTAACTCCCAACCGCAGCGGGATCTATGTTATCTTCAACGGGCCGTCCTTCGATTCGCTGACCGATCAATTCATTCCGTCGGGAACGTGGCCGGCGCCGGTTTCTTTTGAGGTCTCGCTCCAGGACCCGAGCCTCAGGTATCTTCCCCGGCGGGCCAATGTGCAGGCGCCGTTGGCCATACCGGCCTATCCTCCGGTTCCAACTGCACCGACTCCGCCGACCGGAGTTTTTGCGCCGCAGCAAGTCTCTGTCTATCCTTCGCCTGCTGGAGTTATTGGACCGAACTGGGCCTCGATCCACGCGTCGGTAACACTTCAGGGCACGACTCCGCCGCAAGGATTGCCGTGGGCAGTCCTGCAGGTAATTCAGAACAGCGATAACTCGGTGCTGGCCACTGGCCAGACCGATGCCAATGGCGAAGCGCTGCTGGCAGTGGTCGGACTCACTGTGCAAGCCAACACGGGCGGCACCGGACCCGTGACGGTTTCGACCGTCGCAGCCACCATCAAAGCGTACTTCGATCCAAGCGTACTCACTCAACCGGCAGGCTGGATTCCTAATCCAGATGACATCCTGACCGATCTCACTAACCCCGCATTCAAGTCCAGCAGCCAGGCGGTTGAGCTTAGCTCCGGGCTGGAGATAGCGTTGAGTTTTGCAATCACCGTTTGATGCAAGCGATGAAATCGGAAACCTAGACCAGGAATTGAATCAAGCCGTGAACCAAACCAAGGAGGACCGCCGTGCCCACTTACCAGACACCAGGTGTTTATGTCGAAGAAGTCAGTTACAGCGCACCGACAATTGAAGGTGTGGGGACCACCACCACCGCATTTGCCGGCCCTACATTAACCGGCCCCGTCAGCGGCATGCCCTATGGTGGACTTCCAGCCAGCGGCAGCGCGGTTGCGACCAGTCCGGCTCCCACCGTTCCACAGTTGCTGTCGAGCTTCGGCGACTTTCAAAACATCTATGGCGGCTATGCCGACCTTTCGTTGACCATCTCATCGGAAAATGTGAATCCGGCCAGCATGGTCAACGTCAATAACACGGCGATGGCTGTCCAGGCCTTCTTCCTGAACGGCGGTTCAGCGCTCTACGTCTCTCGGGTCTTCTCCAACAACCCCGGATCCACGGCAGGAACCATCGATCCCGGCATTGCCACATCCGGCACCGCTTCGGCGAGCGACGTGGTCGTTGCGGGACGATTCCCCGGAGCCTTCCTGAACGGGGATCCGGTTACCGTGACACTGACTGCCACTCGTGTGCTGAATTTCAACAATCTGGCGAATCTGCCCAGCGGATCGTTGCTCGGTCAACCGGGAGCGGGCGACGGTGCACCCACCCTTTACGCCAATGGTGCGGGTACCACCTTCATGTCGAATGCCACCGTCCCCGCTGCGTTAACCGCGGGAACCTTCCCGGCAAAGCTTTATGTGCTCACCGTGCAGGTGACAGCTCCTGGCGCGAACGGGCAGCAGATGGTCTTCACCGGTCTGGGGCTCGATCCCAATCACCCGAGTTACCTCGGCGACACACTCGGCGTCAATCCGCCGCGGCCGATCGATCAATTGCAAAATCAGATATGGTTCAACATCGGCAGTTCCCTGTCGACGGGCTTTGCACTGTTCGCGGCTCTGTTCCCAACCTGGATCGACCCTTCGACAACACCATCCTCATGGAAGGCCTCGAACGCCTTCACAAGCGGACAGGTCATTATGGACTCCCTCGGCAACATTGAGATTGTGACAACTGCCGGTACTTCGGGAGCGGCTGCGCCCACATGGAGTCCCAACTCCGGTCAAACTACGACGGATGGTTCAGTTACCTGGACGAATCATGGCTCATGGCATCCGGTTACGACGTTCACCCTCGGTACCGGTCTGAATGGCTCAATCGCCGGGGACGACGGCGCAGAACCGATGGCCACCGACTACGTCACGCCTCTCCAGTACCTGTCGGCTCTGGAAGACATCGCGATTGTTGCAACGCCCGGCTCGTCGATCTACGCAGACAACAAGGACATCATGATCGGCAGCCTGCTGCCCCATGTGGAGGCGCAGCGCGCCTACCGTGTTGCCATCCTTGAGGCCGGGCCGAATCTGCTCGATTCAGACTACGAAAATGTCCGCGCGCAAATCGACTCTAGTTATGCGGCCCTCTATGTGCCGTGGATCTACGTGCCTAACCCGCTCGCGGTTGCCGGCACATCGAGTCCGGCGCAGATCCTTGTGCCGCCGACCGGTTCCATCGCCGGCATTTATGTCCTCAACGATACAGAGAACAGCGTGGCAAAAGCGCCGGCGAACCAGGTGGTGCAAGGTGCCGTCGATTTCGAGCGTCATATCACCTTCGCCGAGCAGTCCGTCCTCAATCCTCTTGGGATTAATTGCCTGCGCTTCTTCCCCGATCGCGGCCTCCGCGTATGGGGAGCGCGCACGGTGAGTTCCGACACCGAGCTGATGTACATCAATGTCCGTCGTTACCTGATCTATCTCGAACATTCGATCGATGACGGCACGCAATGGGCGGTCTTTGAGAACAACGGACCTTCCCTCTGGGCGCGGGTTGCGGACTCGATCGACTCCTTCTTGAATAGTGAATTCGCCGCGGGCAACCTGCTGGGCACGTCTCCCTCGGATGCATACTTCGTCCGCTGCGATCGCACCACAATGACGCAGAACGATCTGGACAACGGGCGCTTGATCTGCCTGATCGGAGTCGCCTTGCTCAAGCCGGCTGAGTTCGTCATCTTCCGCATCGGGCAGATGACGGCCAACGCACCCAGCTAGGGCCTGTTAACAGGCCCTAAACAACCACGCTGAAAGAGGAGGATTTCGATGCCGAACCGTACCGCACCCTACCCATCCTATAACTACCTGGTCGATCTCAAAGGCCCGCGCGACCCGGAGAAGCCGCTCGGCGGATTCTCCGATCTTGCCGGCATGAAGACCGAGTTGCACATCGCGGAGTATCGCGATGGCAACGACAGCGCCAACTTCGTTCACAAGTATTGCGGTCTGCACACTTCCGGCGACGTCACGCTGAAGCGCGGCGTTGTGGATACGTCGGACCTGTGGGATTGGATCACCGACGCCCGCACAAACGGCTCCTCCGCGCAGCGCGACGTGACCATCACACTGCGCGACGAGGCGAACAACCCCGTGCAGGTCTTCAAACTCTATGCCGTGACGCCGAAGGGATACACAGGACCAACGCTCACCGGCAAATCCGGCGAAATCGCGATTGAAGAGCTGGTGCTGGCTCCCGAAACGATTGAAATCACCCAGCCCAGCTAGAGCAGAGTCGCAAAGCAGTTTGGCCGTTTCTTCTCCGAGAGAGTGCCATGAGCCGTGTGATCTTCAACAACCAGCCCGTTGCGCCAGTGTTGAACCCAGGCCGCGCCGACATCGCCTGCTTCGTCGGGCTGGTGCGGTTGCTGCCTGGGGCCACGGTGCCTGCGGGCACGACGTCGTGGCTCAATTCCCTCGGCTACTCAACCGCGCAGATCGCGACAATTACCAATATTCCCATTCTGCTGGAACACTACCTTGCATTCACCTCGATCTTCGACGACGGCAGCGCGGGTACGGGCTTCGGCACCGACTACCTCGCCACTGCGGTTCGCAGCTTCTTTGCGCAAGGTGGCAGACGGTGCTATGTGGTCCGGGTCGACGATCCGGTCACGCCTTCCGACACGCCGCAGGAAAAAGCGGTCAAGTTGCAAGAGCTGCTTCCCAACCCCGCCTACGCTCCCGATACTGCGCTGACCTGGACCGGCATCGGCAGCCTGGCGGCTCTCGAAGATGTGTCGATCCTGGCAACGCCGGATCTGCCCATCCTCTGTGCCTCATCGCAGGCTGGAGCCGTCGGGCAGCTACCTGTAACTCCGAGCGGTCCCGAGGAGTTTGTCGTGTGCTCGCAAGGCGACATCACTCCGCAACAGTACCGGACCTTTCCTTCGCCCGCGCCGCGTCTGGCCGCCGCCGACTATGCGGTCTGGGCGGCGAATGTGGCAGCGATTCTGAATTATCTCGCCCGTGCAGTCACCACCAATCAGCTTCATCTGCGAGAGATTCAATTCGTGGCCGCGTTTCCCATGCCGCAGGACCTTGACCCGGCGACAGCGGCGGAAAACCCTTCCAGCGCCGAGATTGCGCAGGACATTCACGATGTGATCAATGCGCAGATGCCGGAGATTGTGCTGCCGTCCGACTCGGTTTCCGCCGGCAACATATCGAGCGCATATCTGCAACTCGCCTATCCCTGGTTGAAGACCTCCGGCTCGGGCATACTGCTGGAGTCGCTGGAGGCTCCGGATGGTGTGCTGGTCGGGCTGATAGCTCGCAACGCGCTCCTTAGAGGAACCTTCACCAGCGCGACAAAGATCACGCCAGCCGAAGTCTACGACATCTCGCCCGGGCTTCCCGCGCAGGAGATGCAAAGCTCCGCGCAACCGCTGGTCTGGGGCCCGGATGCGCCAATTGTGCCGCCCAAGGCGCTGATCGAGCGCATCAGTCTCTTCGGGTTTACGGCAACAGGATTGCGGTTGCTCTCTGATGTGACCGCCTATCCGGGCGAGAGTTATCGGCCGGGCCCGGTAACTCGCCTGGTCGCAGTGATCTGTCGCGCCGCGCGGCAAATGGGTGAGAGCGCGGTCTTCCAGAACAACGGACCGGCGCTGTGGGGCCGCGTGCAGCGCTTCATGCAAAACCTCCTGACCCGGCTGTGGAGCTTGAATGCGCTCTCTGGAGCAACGGTGCAGGATGCGTTCAATGTGCGCTGCGACCGGACCACGATGACTCAGAACGATCTCGACAACGGACGGCTCATCGCACTGGTCACGTTCACGCCCGCGTCCACGATCGAGACCATCACCGTGACGTTGGCCATGGAGACTAGCGGCGCCAGCGCTCAAGAGATCACAGCTAATTTGGCGGAGGTGAGCTGATGGCCAGCGCCGCTCTTTCCCCGCTCCATGTCTTCCGCTTCCAGGTGGACTTCTTCACCGATTCGCTCTCGGACGACGATAGCCACGAGCAATTCCAGGTCTGCTCGGGCTCCTTCGCCGAATGCACTGGTCTGGAAGCAACGATGGAACCCAAGGTCATCAAGGAAGGCGGGCGAAACTATGGCGCAGCGCAACGCGCCGGCGGCACCACCTTTGCAACCGTGATCTTAAAGCGCGGCATCAGCAACAACCAGAACCTCTATCAGATCTTCAACTCGGTCAGCACCGGAACATTTGCTCCTAGAATGCAGGTCACCATCAACGTCTTCGACATCGACGGCTCGGCGATTCAGTATGCCTGGCAACTGGATAAGGCGATGCCGATCAAGTACAAATTCTCCGATCTCAATTCGAAAAACGGCGAGATCGGGATCGAGGAATTGCACCTGGTTCACGAAGGCCTGTGGTCGGTAACGCCCACAGTGCAGCAGCTATAAGACTATGTCCGATCAACCACCCATCGTCGCCAAAGCCACACTGACCGCGCTGCCTGGCGGTACGCCGCTCAATGTGCACTTCAACCCCGCGTCGCTCGTCTACTCGGTGGAGAACTCGGTGGCGCAGCAGTCCGGCAACCCGAAGAAGGCGCAGTATGTCGCGCAGTTCTCGGGCAAGCTGACCATGGATCTGCAATTTGACACCACCGACACCGGCTCCGATGTGCGAACGGTGACCAATCAGGTCGCGCTCTTCATGCAAGCCTCGGCCAATGCCTCGGCCGCGGCGCAAAACTCGGCCCCGCCCAGCGCGAATGGAAACTCCTCCGGCCCTCCGCCGAAAGCTCCTCCGGTGCTCATGTTTCAATGGGGGACTTATCAGTTTCAGGGAATCATGGACTCCTTCAAGGAGACCATCGATTTTTTTTCCAACGATGGAGTCGCCCTGCGCGCGCTGGTCAGCATCGGCCTTTCGCGTCAAGACCAGGTCTTCGATGAGGGCGCAGATCTCTCTGGTACTACGACTTCTGGCAGTCTGGTGCCCAGCTCGAGCACCGACAGCGCGCAATCGATGGCCACGCGCGGCGGAGACCCAACCGCCGCCCGGCAACTCGGTGCGGATAACGGATTGGAGAGTCTGCGCTTCACCGGCGGAGCCTCTCTGCAAGTCAGCGGCGGCGGCGTTCAGCTCAATCCTCCGGCGGCATTTGTTACAGCGCCCTCAGCAGGCGCTGGATTGAGCCTCGGGATTTCGGTTGGCGCATCAGCAGGAGGTTCAGCGGGGATATCGATCGGCGGCGGCGTGGGAATCTCGGCTGGAGCTTCCGCTGGAGTTTCAATCGGCGCCTCTGCCGGCGCATCGGGCGGCGTTTCGGCGGGGGTTCAGATCGGAGGGCTCGGCCCCGCTTTTGGAGCCTCTGCATCGGCGGGAGTCTTGGCCACAGCAGGCGCATTTGCGGGCCTGCAGACGGGCCGCGCGCAATCCAGCTCGACAGCGAATCTGAATCCGTTGCAGATGCTCCCCGCAACCTCCGGCACTGATGTGGCCGCTTACAGCGGCGCAAGCTTCAGTCTCGGTGGAGCGGCCAACAGCACCGGCTCTTCTGGTCTTTCAACCGACGTCGGAACCAACTTCAGCTTCAGTAACCGGCTGACCTTTAGCAGCGACGAATAACGAAGACGAGGCACCAACATGGCAGTAACCATTGACGAGATGCATGTGCAAACCCAGGACGCTCCGAAGGCCGCCAGTGCCCCCGCTCCAAGCGACGACAAGAAGAAGGATGTCAGCATGCACGAAGCCATGGAAGCGTTTCACGAACGCAAACTGCGACTGAAAGCGGATTGACCTATGCCGGAAACACCACTCACGCAGAACGCCGTCTACACCGCGATTCCGACGGTGCAGATCGACGGCCAGCCGAACGACAAAGTCACGGCCCAGTTGCTGAGCATTGAAATGCGCGAGCAGGAGGGCGGCATGTCGTCCCTGGAGATGCGTCTGAGCAACTTCGGATCGTTCTCGACCGGGCTCGCAGACCTGGTCTTTGAAGACGGCGCGATTATTAAGCTGGGTTCGGCGGTTCTTGTCTATGCCGGCGACGCCAGTTCGCCAACGGAGATCTTTCGCGGCAAAATCACAGCTCTTGAAGGGCGCTTCCCCGATGGCGGCCCGCCCGATCTTGTCGTGCTTGCCGAAGACGCGCTGCAAGGCGCCCGCATGATGAGGCGCACCAAGAACTGGGACTCGACGACACTGACGGCCATCGCGCAGCAGGTATCCACCAATCTCGGACTCACTCCGGTGCTTGCCGGCCTCGACACCAACATCGGCACGCAACAGCAACTCAATGAGAGCGATCTCCACTTTCTGCGCCGTCTGCTGGCGCGCTACGACGCCGATGTGCAGATCGTCGGGACCGAGCTTCATGCATCGCCGAGGAGTCAGGCGCAGCGCAATTCCATCGAGATTGATCTGAACAGCCAACTGAAGGAGGTGCGCGTCATTGCCGACCTCTCGCATCAGGTTGCGCAGGTCACAGCCACCGGCTGGGACTATACGCAAGGCCAGCGGATCTCCGTCACCAGCCAGACAACCTCACTCGGTCCGGGCTCGGGCCAGTCGGGCAGTCAGTGGTTGCTTCGTGCGCTGAGCACACGCTCGGAACAGCTCGGCCAGTTCACGGCGCTCACTTCTTCAGAGGCGCAGGCGTTGGTGGATTCCGAATTCGCTCAGCGCACGCGCTCCTTTGTCGTGGCCCACGGAGTCTCCGAGGGCAACCCGAACCTGCGCGTAGGAACCTATCTGCAACTCGTTGGCCTCGGCCCGCGCTTTTCAAACACGTATTACACCACCGCGACAGTACATCACTTCGACACCCAGGGCGGCTATGAGACACGATTTCGCGCCGAGTGCGCATATCTGGGAGGTGCTTCATGAGCCGACTGCTTCAAGAGCACGGTCTCGCAATGCTGGGCACCGGCGCATTCGTTGGCACGGTGGTCAGCGTGCAAGATCCCGGAAACCTCAACCGCATTCAGGTGCGCGTGTTCGATGTCGACGGCATCAACGATCAGGACGGCGCAGTGTGGGCGCGCGTTGTTGTTCCCTTTGCCGGCGACAATCGCGGCTGTTTCTTCATTCCCGATGTGGGAGATGAAGTTCTCGTGGTCTATCTCGGCGGCGATTCGCGTTATCCCGTCGTTCTTGGCGGATTGTGGAACGGTCAGGACACAGCGCCGGATGCCTTCGGTGGCTCCGGCACCAGCGTCGACCGCTGGACGATCACCGGCAAGGCACGCACAAAGATTGCAATTATCGAAGACTCGACCGGGCCGACGATTCAGTTCACGACTCCGGGACAGTTGACAGGCAAGATGACCGACTCGGACGGGTCGATTGAGTTTTCTGACATCAATCAAACCTCGATCCGAATCGACAGCAGCGGAGTCACCATCAACGCGCCGACCGCCCAGGTGCAGGTAACAGCGGCGAGCAGCATGAGCATCAATGCGCCGCAACTCAGCGTGAACGCGGCCATGGCGACCTTCAGCGGTGTCGTGCAGTGCCAGGTGATGCAGGCAACGACAGTGGTGGCGACGACTTATACACCGGGAGCAGGCAACGTATGGTAGGACACGACATCCAGGTGCACGGCGTCGATATGGGCGGGAACGCGCAGATGCGGCCCGTTCTGCTGCAAATGAACGACGACGATTTCCCCGTGCGATTTCTGCGTGATCTGGCCTCACCCAATCTGACGCCGATCTCCAGCGCCACTGGAGTCATTACGCCCCCGCCTCCGCAGCCGCCGTATCCGCTGCTCTTTCAGCCTGTACAACGGATGATGAATGTCGCGATGGTCAAGTTGAATTGCAGTACTCTTGGCTGCCCGCGCGTCGATCCGCGGCGCATCATTTCCGCCGGAGTTGTCATCCGACGCGCCTACCGTTGGCCTGGCAACCCACCCTGGGACGACGTGGACACGCTCGAGGGCTGGATGCGCGACGCGTCTGGCAAGTTTGGCTGGGTGCAACTCGGCCCCAAAACGTACGACCTTGATCCGGACCCCACGCAACGTCCGCAGCTCTCCTCTGGCCAGCCTGATCTCGATAGTCAGTTGGCCTTGATGGCGTTGAACGCGGCTTACACCGAGAGCACAACGCCGGCCTTTGCCGCTCCTCCGGCAACCAACGCCACTCTCAATCGCACGGTGGTTTATGCGGTGATCCCCACGTCCTCGAGCGATGTGAGCGACACGCAGCCGTTGTCGCCACCGAATATCAATCAGGCCGGCCTCATCAACAGCCTTCCGGCATTGCTCTACAGTTCCATGCCTGTCTCGGCGCCGATTCCCGGTGTGACCGTGGATGCCCGCTGGATGGGCGATGACTATCTGAATACCGTTTATCCCAGTCCGGCAGCAAGTTCACCTCCAACTCCGCCGAACCCTACGCCGCCTCCGCAACCTCCGGTCCAGATTGCTCAATTTCAGATGTTCTCGCTCGCGTTGCGTATGCTCGATACCGTCTTCGGCGCCTTTGACCCCACCCCGCAAGGCGCCGCGATACTGACCATCTTGAATAATTACCATGTGCAATTCGACCCATCGGCCAACCCGCCCACGATGGCGATGGGCGATTTTTATGCATCAGCCAAAGTCGCGCTGCTCGACTATGACGCGTTCGCCACTCCGGCAGCCACGATGACTCCAGTGACGATGCCAAATTCGTGGGACACGATCAGCTCCGCGGATCAGACAGCTCTACTCGCCGCCCTAACCTCGGCGTTGACTCCGAAATCGCAAAACATGCTTGCGCCGCAAGGCCGCTTCCAGGATGCGACCAGGCTCTATCGCCTTCGCTTCTTCTTTCGCCTTAAGCCCGAAAGCCCCTGCACCAATCCACAGCTTGTATGGAGCCACTTGAGCGACCCGTTCCGTATAGCTGCGTGGTATGAGAGCAGCCAGCGGCCCTATGCACCCATCTCGCTGCCGGACCCGGCAACGGCCATTCAAAGCGCGAAGCCGAACTGCGCCTTCTATGTTCCCGCCACTCTGATGGGCGCCATGCAGGGCACCACTCTCTCAGGATTGATGAACGGAGCCACCGGTGGCGGCGGAGTCGGCCTGGGCTGGATCTGCGGCTTCAACATTCCGCTCATCACCATCTGCGCATTTTTCGTTCTCAATATTTTCTTGAGTTTGTTGAACATCATTTTCTTCTGGCTTCCCTTCATCAAGATTTGCATTCCGTTTCCCGATCCCCAACCCAGCAATCCCGACGGGGGCACGCCATGACTGTTACTTATCAAGACCCCATCGGCTGGCCGTTTTTGCCCGTGCCGACGAATGGCCAGCTTACATTTCCGTTGCTTGAGCAGAGCGTGCGCGATTCCATTCGCGTGATTCTGATGACGAATCCCGGCGAGCAGCTTATGCGTCCTCGCTATGGCGCCGGCCTGGAAAACTTCCTCGATGAAGGAAACACCGTCGCTCTTCGGGCCCAGATACAAAGCACGATCACGCAGAGTTTGCAGAACTACGAAAACCGCATCACGGTCGATGCCGTGGATGTCGATCCGGTCGCGGGATCGCCCGCCCAGGTCCAGGTCCAGATTCACTACCGGCTGCTGCGCACCAATGCTCCTCAGCAGATCGGCCTAACCATGCAAGTGGGTTGACATCATGCCCTTGATACCGCCAGTTCTCGACGACCGCTCCTATGACGATCTCGTGCAGGAGATGCTCGCCAACATCCCGGCGCACACTCCGGAGTGGACCAACCCGCAGCCGGGCGATCCCGGCCGCACGCTGCTCGAACTCTTCGCCTGGCTTGCAGACACCATCCTCTACCGCGCCAACCTGATTCCAGAGCGGCAAAGGATCGCCTTTCTCAAGCTCCTCGGCGAGCCGATGCAAGCGGCTGCCGCGGCCACCGGGATTCTCTCTCTTTCGCTTGATCCCACATCAGTCGTGCCCGTGAACGTGGCCTCCGCTGCCAAGGTAAGCGGAGCGGTCAACTTCGAGACTCTGAGCGAGATCGACATACTTCCTGTGACGGGGCTGGCGTATATCAAGGCTCCGTTGTCCGCGGCCCAACAGGCGGCATCCATGCCGCTGCTCTCCGGCCTCAAGCAGCTCTACAACCTTTCAACGCTCCCCGCCGGCTATACCACGACCGCGGTCTTTACCAACAACCTGGCCAACACCAATGGCATCGACGTGGTCAACGGCACAACCGATTCCAATCTGTGGCTGGCGCTGTTGGTTGCCAATCCGGCAAGTCTGGCTCCAGTGCTCACTGCGCTGGGCCAGAGCGAACAGATTCTGAATATCGGTTTTGCGCCGGCGCTCGCCGTGCCGGGGCTCTATCCGGTGCCGCAGCAGTATGACGCAAGCGGTACGCCAACACCGGTGCAGGCAACGTGGATGATGAGCCAGCCGCAGGTCGCGGGCCAGCCCATCACGTACACTCCGCTGAAAGTCTTTGGCGACACCACACAGGGCTTGACCCAGCCGGGAGTCGTCCAACTGCTGGTGCCGGCAAGTGGGGTGATCGGCGCGCCCCCCAACAGTGTCCTGTCTGATCCGAGCGCGGGTGTCGGCATGAAACCGCCGCGCATCGATGACACCTCCATCGCATCACGCCTGCTCACCTGGGTGCGGTTGAGCGTGCAAAGCTCCCTGCAAGTGAGCTGGCTGGGCGTGAACGCAGTCCAGATCGACCAACGCACGACCTACAACCTCATCGTTATCGGGGTCAGCGACGGCAGCGCCAATCAGGTCTTTGCCCTGCCTCAATCGCAGATCGATCCCGGTACTTTTATTTTGGAAGTAGACATGCCGGGCCTGGGCTTCGTCACCTGGCAGCAGGTGGACGATCTCTCCGTCTTGCAAGGGCCGGCACAGGCTTATGTGCTCGATCCCGAGGCCGGCACAGTCACATTCGGAAACCAGCTTCAAGGCATGATCGTGCCCGCAGGCCGACGCGTGCGCGTGAATACCATGCGCGCCGGCGGAGGCTCGGCCGGGAATCTGCCAGCCGGCTCGCTCACCGCCATTCAGGCCTTCGATCTCTCGGGAGTTCAGGTGCCGCAGACCATCACCGTGCAGCAACCCATCGCCACCGCCGGTGGCGCCGATCCTGAGACCCTCGATTCCGCCCAGCAGCGCATTCCTTCGCTGCTCCAGAATCAAAGCCGCGCCGTCACCGCCAGCGACTATACCAATCTTGCCGAAAACATTCCCGGAGCGAATGTAGCGCGCGTGGAGGTGCTGCCGCTCTTTATGCCGCAGACGCGCACCAGCAACGTTCCCGGCGTCGTCTCCGTCATGGTGATTCCCAACAAAACCGGCGTCCTCAATCCCTGCCCGCGCGCCGATCGGCCCACGCTGGAGACGGTCTACCAGTATCTGGACCCGTGCCGGCCCGTCGCGGCCGAGATGTATATCATCGCCAGCGAATACGTCGGCCTGGGAATCTCGGTGGGCGTGGAGGTAAAGACCGGCTACGGCCTGCTGCAAGTCTCGCAGGCAGTCGAGACCGCTCTGCGCAGCTATCTCTGGCCGCTCGCTCCGGGTGGCATAGACAGCACCGGATGGCCGCTCGGCCGCAATGTTCGCAGCCTGGAACTGGAAGTCGTCGTCAGCCAGGTACCAGGCGTGATTGAAGTGAATGGACTCAACCTCTTTCAAGTTCTCTCTTCCGGCGCATATCAACTGATTGCCGCCGACTCGAGCGGTTCGCCGGAGCTTGTATTGCAAAGCTGGCAGCTTCCTGAGGTGCTGGCCGTAAGTGTGATTGCCAGTCCGGATGGAACGGCAAGCACGGTTCCAACCACCTTGACGCCACCCCCTGAAACCGATACGACGGTCGCGGTGCCAGTTGTGCCCACTATCTGCTGAGGAATTGAGTATGGACTCGAACGGTCTTCGCTTCTGGATGCTGAGCCAATTGAACGATTGGCTGCCGCCGTGGCGTGCCGTCACGGCCTACATTCCTGGGCAGAGCATCGTCGATCCCAACGGCAACATCCAAGTGGCGCAGAATGCCGGCACCTCCGACGCAATTCCTCCAACCTGGAGCACAACCCTAAGCCAGACCACAGTCGATGCCGGAATCAGTTGGATCAACTCCGGCCCCGGCAAATGGCAGCCAACAACTGCTTTTTCGGTTGGGCAATACATTCTGGATTCGAACGGCAACCTGCAATGCGCCACGGCGATCGCCCTCAACGGGACAACCAGCGCTACGCAGCCCGTATGGCCCATGGCGCTTGGACAAACCGTCGTCGACGGCAATGTGACCTGGAGTTGTGCCGGACCCACGCAGGCCGGCCTCTTTTATTGCAGCAACAACAATCGCTTGCAACTGCGCAGCGTGCGCACCGGGCCTGCCCCGAAAGAGGACTTCAATATCGCAACCAACATGGTTGGTGTTGTCACGATGACGCTCGATCAGTTCGGCAACTACGCGCGCTGGGACGCGTCGAGCGGCATGGTTACGCTCCAGGTAATCCGAACGTAACTGATCTGGCGATGGGCTATGACGGCATTCTCTACGTTGCTGTGGGCGGCTCGCTGGTGATGATCGATCGCCGCGGCCGCTGGCCGAACTTCACGCTGACGGCGACGGATTTCAACTTCTGGAGGATCACGGCTCTGCCCGAGGGCGGTGTCCTCGCGCTTGATAAAAACAAACCTCAACTGGGCACTGTCTCTGGTCAACCGTTACAGACCGGGCCAATCGACACTCCGGATCCAGGTATTCTCCGTCCTTGCAATCCGAATCCGAATCCGCCGCGGATCGTCTCCCGCATTGCGCTGCCCTCGGCGGAGACATTCATCGCGCTGGGGCCAATGGACATGACCCAGCAGCCGCCACAGTACGCGCTGATCTCCTGGGCCACCAACACCGCAACCAATCAAATCGCCAATCTTCGCTTCGCGAATGAAACGCCACTGGCCAATGGAGGACTGCAGGTCGGCTCCGCATTGCAGCTTGGCGGCGTCTGTCTGCCGTATGCCGTCGTGGGCCTGGGCAATCAGCAACTCGCGGTTCTCGCAACCAATCTGAATGAAGCTCTGATCTACGATCTCTCGGATGCGGGCGAGACGCTGGTTCCAGCCGGCGAAACTTACATCCTCGCCGCAAACAACGTCGGCCCGTTCGTTCACGGCTTCAATCTACCGCCTAACTATTCCAATGTGGCTGGCGCGATGCCGCTCATGCTGCCGCTGCTGCCGCTCTCGCTCAACAGCCTCGCCGCGACCGGCGCGACGAATCCGGCAGGCCCGGCGATCATTGACAGCGGTACCTCGCAAGCCGTCTGGCATCGGATCTTTGTTGAGGCCATCGTTCCTCCACGCTGCGGCGCGCTGATCTGGCTCACCGCATCGGACACTCTCGCCGATCTCGTCGATACAACCTTCACCTGGTATCCGCACATCCTCGGCGACGCAAACATTTCGTCGATACCAACTGCGATGCTCGCCGGCGCGCCCACAGCGGTCTGGCAGTCGATTCCCACCGAGGTTGCCTTTGCCCCGACGCTGCTCAATGAGGACCCCATCGCAGGAACTCAGGGTCTCTTCATGGTGCTTATTCAGAGGGCGAACAAAGTGGTCCGCAATTTGACTGGACGCTATCTTGGTGTGCGCATCCAGCTCAATGGCGACGGCCGCAACACGCCGGAGATCGCCGGCCTCAGAGCGTACGGCCCGCGCTTCTCCTATGTGCAGAAGTATCTGCCCGCCATCTATCACGAGGCGAAGTTCTCGCCCGCCGCCGATGCCGACGGCCCCAGCACGCGGCGCGATTTTCTCGAGCGATTCGTCGATCTCTTCGAGTCGCAGTTCACGCGCATAGAAGACCGCATCGCCAACGCATATCTGCTGACGCGATCAGAGAGCGTTCCCGACGATTCGCTCCCTTGGCTTGGCAGTTGGATCGGCATCAAGCCCAGCAACTATCCGCCCGACCGCAGCCGCGCACGACTGCAAGCGACCCCCAGTCTCTATCAATGGCGTGGAACGGCGAGGGGCGTGACTCAAGCCTTGGATGTGGCGACCAACGGCGCATGCACCCGCGGCGCGATCATCGTCATCGAAGATTTCCGCCTGCGCCACATCTTCGCCACCATCCTGGGCGCGGATCTCTCCATCAAAAACGACCCGTTGCTTCCCGGCTACTCGCCAGCCAGCAACTCCATTGTCGGCGACACGCTCTTTCTCGGCGACCCGCGCATTCAGGCCGAATTGCAAGCGCTCTATGAAACCGACCTGAACATCGCCGGCAGCGCACAGGCCGTGCAAAACTTCTATGACCAATTGGCGAACCGCATGACGGTCTTCGTCCACAACCAGGTCGAAGATGTGAATCTCAAACTGGTCGAGCGCGTCGTTGAAGCCGAGAAACCCGCGCACGTGCAGGCCTTCGTCCGCGTAGCCACAGAGCCTTTCATGATCGGCCTGGCCTCGCTGCTGGGTGTGAACACCTATCTCGGGCCGGAATCGCCGCGCAATCCGGTCACAGTCGATGTCAGCGATGTAGGACGGTACGATGTCGTCATGCAAATGCCGACCCTTGACCCGCGCATGGACAACGGGCAGGCCGCCGTGCAATTCACACAACCGATCGCCAGTATCATCGCTCCGGCTGTCGTCAAGCAGGGGAGCGCAATCACGTTGAACGGCGGGGCCTCGATAGCCCCGGCGGGTACAACCATCACCTCATACAAGTGGACGTTGGTGCAGCCGTGACAGCAAAAAAGCGTACCAGCAAGGAGAAACAAATGGCCCCCTCTGAGAGCACGAGCGAAAACCGCCCCGAAGCCGAGATATCGCCGATTATCGGCCCAGTGACCCCAATCATTGGCCCCGTAACCCCGGTCGGCCCGATTCCAACTCCGATCCCGACTCCAACTCCACCGCCGACTTCGACTGCGACGCCGCTCTCGCCCGCCAGCCCGACTGTCACGACGACCGCGCCCACTTCGAGCGTTTCGGTCACCGTGCCCAACACATCGGGAACAGTCACGTTCTCGCTCGTGGTCACGGACAATTTGGGTGTATCGAGCGCGCCGGCCTTCGCCACGGTGACGATTCAGGGCGCACCCATTGCCGTGATCGCAGCGACGCCCGAAACAATTGCCGCTGGTGGAGCAATCAATCTTTCAGGGGCCGGCTCCACGTCCGCCGGCAGCATTGCGAGCTACACGTTTGCCCTTGTTCCACCGCCGGCTCCGCCCCCAGTGACCGCGGTAACTTAGGCCAACCGATCTTGACCTTCGAATTGAAATAAACCGATGGAATAACGAGATATCACAATGGCAACGACAACAACTGTAGCAACGCCGACCGATAATCTGAATCCACCGCCCGCGCCGAGCCGCGTCTACTATTCGCTCGGGCGCATGTTGGGCGTCGACGACTTCCAGGCCGACCAGGACTATCATCGCGGCTGCCTGGCCCGCGCGCTTCTGCAACTTTGCGGAACGGGCACTGTGGCTGGTTTGAATGTCACCATTCCGCAGGTCTGGCAGCCGAATACTGCTTATCCCGCTTACGCCTTCGTCTATGACTCGAGCCAGAATGTTCAGGTCAACACCGGCGTGGCGGGAGTCAGCGGCGGCGGCGCCCCGCCGGTCTTCAATGCAACTCCCGGCGGAACCGTGACCGATGGCACGGGCATCGTCTGGACCAACGAGGGTCCCATCAACGCCAATGGATGGCGGCCCAATGCGCCTTTCACCGTACCATCGGCGATCGTTGACTCCAACAGCAACGTTCAAATTCTCAATGGAAATGCCACCTTTAACGCCGGTCCGCTTTTGCCGGTCTGGAGCACGGCCATTGGCAGCACGACTCTTGACGGCAGCCCCGCCATCTCCGCTTGGACCTGTGTCGGTCCTTCTCAATTGGAGATCGAAGTAACATCGGGCCTGGCCGTCGATCGTGTTGGCCGCATGATTGAGGTGCCTGCCACGGTCTGCATTCGCATCCAGCAATGGCTTGCCAATCAGCCGCTCGCTTACCTGAATAGTTTTCTGAGCGGCGGCAGCGGCAATATTCTCGTCGATGTCTTCGCGACGTTTGTTCCCTGCACCCAGGGAGTGACCCCATGCTTTGCCACCCAGGATGACTACTCTGCCACCGACGCATTCTCAGCCAACCGGACGCTGGACTCCTTCGCCATGCAGCTGGTGCTGCGTAACGACTCGAGCCCAAAGCTTCCTCAAGATCCATGGGATGCCGCCGGGGCGATTCCAACGGGCGCTATTACGTCAGCAATTGCGCAAACTCTGAAGCAAAGCATTCTCGGAGTTAGCGCCGGCCCGGCCTCGACGCCGCCCTTCGCGGCCACCGGTCCCACGCCCGCCGAGATTCCCCCTGGCTTCGACGCAAGCTCGGTCTTCCTTGCGCGTATTTCGATTCCCGCGACTGAAGGCGCATCTGGAGAGCCGCCAAACTACAACCTGAACGGCATCACCATCGACAATCTTTCGCGACTCTTCTTGTATCCAGCGTCGCTTGTAGCCCGATCCATCGGCCTCAGTTCGGGAACGTAGTTTCAGGAGCCAACCATGCCCAGCTATACGCAAGGCGATACGCGCATCACTCTCTCGCAAGCCGACGTCATCGCCGGCCAGAACGACGGTTCGCTGGTCATCGACAGCCAGCGGAGCCGCCCCTACTGGTTTGACGGACGCTTTCTCGCGGCCCGCGATCTCCAGCGCGAGCAGGACTATTTTTTGCAGCGCCAGGCCGATCTTGGCCAGGCCGCTGGCTTCAGCGTCATTCACGGCCTGATGGTCGATCTACCCGCAGCCAATGATACCAGCGCAACTCCCGACACGGTGATCATTCGCGCCGGGCAGGGGCTAACTCCGGCTGGTGAGCTCGTGCTGATGCCCAACGACCTCACCGTGCAGTTGTCCGATCTGCCCGACGAGCAGAATCTGGACTCGCAGTTCAACCTGGCTCCGATCCCCAACACGCCGCTGCGCAATCGCACCGGCGCTTACGTGCTGGCGCTGCGCCCGGTCGAATTCACCGCCAATCCCATCGTCTCCTATCCCACCAGCATTCAAGGCACGCGCACCACGCATGACGGAGACATCATCGAAGCCACGGCGATCGCGCTCGTGCCCTACCCAAGTCCCGTCAGTTGGACGCGAGCCAGCACGCAGGACGCATCGCAATTGCGCGCGGCACTGGCGCGGCAGATCTTTCTCAACGCCAATCCCAGCCAACTGTCCAATGCGCTGTTGCCGCTGGCAATGGTTTATCTGCAGCGCGGAGTCATCGCGTGGGTTGATCCCTACCTGGTCCGTCGCGATAGTGGCCCGGAGTACAGCGGACTGCGTCTCGGTCTCTCCGATCCGCCCACGCAGCAGGCCTTCCTGATGCAATACGACTCGCAGTTGCAGGAGACGGTTTCGTTCCGCCTTGGCTCGGGCGCATCGGCCAGCTTCGCGGCAACGGATTACTTTCAAGCTCTTCCGCCGGCCGGGCGCTTTCCGCTCGCCACCCTCGGCATCGCCAGCCAGGGAACATCGCAGACCTTCACCCAGGCCTACTTTCCACAGCAGCTTGACGTGCGGCTTAGCGTCATTCCCGTCGATGAGATACCTGCGCTGGTTGAAGACAGCATGTCATTGCCGCCCATCGACCTTACGCTTCCCGCGAATGCCTATGCCGATCTCACGGTCTTCGCGCTGGTTCCGGTGCAGCGCAGCGGGTTTGCCGCGCTCAAGGCCAGTTTGCCGACGCTCGCGCCCAACCCCACCGCGCCGCAGATTCTCAGCTTCCGCACGCCGACGCAACTGTTAAGCCTCTATCGGGGCGCCATCAGCATCACCCTGCCAACGCAAATCCAGAACAACGCCTGGCAGCAAATTATCCAGAATCAGATCTACGGTTTTTACATCCGCGCACGCAGTTCGCCGGCTTATGTGAGTTTCGCGACCGGAAGCTATTCCTAACCAAGAGAGGCTCGTATGCCCGCGACACCCATTGTTGATCCCGCATCCGGCGAATCGCTGGTCGGCACAGAACCGCAGCTTCAGCAGCAGGTCGATCCCGGCTGGTGGCGTCAACGGCTCAATCTCTACACCGGACGCACGCTCAGCGTCACCGCTCTTGACGGCGAACAAGGCTATCGCGGAGGCCTACTCGCGACACTCGGCCAGTCGGTCACTGCGGGCACCATCAGCGGCCTGGTGCTGACCTTGGACATGAGCGGCGCGGACCCGCTCCTCGTGGTGACGCCCGGCTACGGCATTACCGCCAGCGGCCAGGATGTGGTGCTGAACGCCACTTTGAAGGCTCATCTAAGCACGCTCGCCGTGATCGACGCCGTCACCGGTGTGGAGATGTACGACTTCCATCAATCCGTTGGCGACCCCACCAACTCCACCTACGCCGGAATTCTGCTCTTGCAGCCTGTGATCGCACAGGTCAGCGGCCAGATGCTCGACACCGGCACCCTTCCTATCGAAGTCAGCGGCAACTTGGGCGCATCCTGCTATCAGGATCCAAGCGAATACGCCTTCGAAGACTGGCAGATCGCCGACGCCGTGCGCCTGGTCTATCTTCCCTGGCCCAAGGGCGTTCCCGCTCTGCCGCTGCCCGCGAAAGATCCTGTGGCCACGTGGAGAAACCGCCTCGCCTATGCCATCTTTGAAGCCGAATCGCTGCTCGGTCCCGACGACCAGCTCCCTTGGGCGATGCTCGGCCTCCCGGTCGGGCTCATCGCTTTCGATCCCGGTGTGGCCTGGACGGCGAAAACCGGATACACTGCCGGTCAGTACATCACCGATCCCAACAGCAACCTCCAGCTTGTGACGACCGCAGGAACCTCCGGCGCTACACAGCCGGCCTCGTGGAACACCGTCTACGGCGGCACCACAACCGATGGCGGCGTTACATGGAAAAACAATGGCCTGGCCTGGAGTCCGCTCTTCGTCGATTGCTCAGCCGTCGTTCGCGCCGGAGGACTGCCGCGCAACCGCCATGTGCTTCCATCGCTGCCCTTGCCGCTGATGCAGTGGCAGTCGGACACAGACTTCGTGGCCGACGAATTCATCATCGATGGCAATCAAAACATACAGGTGGTCCAGACCGGCGGTACATCCGGTGGGCCGCCGCCCAAATGGCCAACCACTTTCGGCACAACCACGCCAGATGGGACCGTCACCTGGATCGAAAATGGCCCATCAAGCTGGCAGCCAAACACGGCCTTTGCCGCCGGGCAATTCATCTTTGACTCGGACGGCAACATGCAGCATGTGCTCACTGCGGGAATCTCGGGAAGCAAAGCTCCAGTCTGGAACGGCATTTATCTGCCGACCGCGGACGGATCGGTGACCTGGATCAACAATGGCTCGGGAAATCCGCCCGTCATCCAGCCCGCACTGGCTCAGGCCAGGATCAACCAGCTCTCTGAGCAGCTCAGCCAGACGATGGCGCTGGCGCATCCCTTCAACACGTTGGCTGACATCTTTCCCACGCTTCCTCCTAGCGGGATCCTCCCGGTCGACGCGCTGAACTTCCCTCAGCAGCGTGCTCCGTGGCTTCCGCCGAACTGGTCCGTCTCAGCCGCTCCGGTCCGTCTGGAGGAGCTGGAGACTGTGCTCGAAACCGGCATGTCGCTGGACCTGCTCGCGGCTGAGACGTCCGCGCCGGAAGACGCCGCCCTGCTTGAACCGGTCGAGGTCCTGGTACCGCTGCCCGATGCGCTCTACGATCCCGACATTCTGGTCGTGGAGACAGTTGCCCCAGTTTTTTACAAAGAAGTTGCCCAGGCCACGCAGGCCCGTAACCTGACCCTCCAGCAGTTGCAGACGGTGCAACAGGAGACCAATCAGTTGTTTGCAGCGGTCGGGCCTAACCAACCGGCGAACCCCAACGTGATTAACCCCAACGCCGGCCTCACCCCGGACGAGCTTACGGGACGCAATACACCTCCACCCTATACGCCGGCAGCCACAGAGACCTTCGGCACGGTTCTACAGACCACCTGGCTTCCCTCCAATGCATACAGCGTCGGCCAGTTTGTCATCGATAGCAATGGCGTTCTCCAAGTTGTCCAGGCCGCCGGCAGCTCCGGCTCCCAAAGCCCCAGCTGGAATACGACCGAAGGCCAGACCACACAGGACGGAATGATTTGGGTCAACAGCGGCAACGCAACCTGGCAGCCAAACACTTCCTACGCCGTCGGTCAGCTGATCTTCGACGCGGCCGGCAACATCCAGTTCGTCCAGAGCCCAGGTGTCAGCGGCGCCTCTGCCCCTACCTGGAATGCAACGGCTGGCCAGCAGACCGAAGATCCCGCTCCAGCCGCCGGCCAGTCTGCTACTGCCAACACAGTGATTTGGAACAACCTCGGTAGAAGTGTCTGGACGGCTGGCCAGCCGTTTCAGACCGGCCAGGCCATCGTTGACGCCAACGGCTTCATACAATTTGTTCAGGTTGGAGGCCTAGCCGGGCCGAGCCAGCCGGCCTGGAGCACGACTGCCGGCGCAACCACAATCGACGCTCCGCTCACATGGATCAACAACGGTCCGTGGGCCTGGCAGCCGAACACGGCATACGTTGCCGGCCAGTTCATTGTGGACCCCGGCGGCTTCATGCAAGTCGTTTCGACGCCCGGCACATCAGCTTCCGCAGCGCCCGCATGGATACAACCTGAGACTGCGGGCCAGACCGTTCAGGACGGCACGGTGATCTGGCAGGCTGGCGGCAGAGGCTACTGGCAGCCGAACCAGCCTTACACCGCAGGTCAACTGATTCTCGATGGCAACAACAACATAGAGATTGTTCAGACCGCCGGCACATCCGGTCCTACAGTTCCCATATGGGATCCAAATCCGGGTCAGCTTACGCAGGAGCAGGCAGGCACAGCGGTCTGGAGTAATCTCGGCCACGCAACCTGGCAGCCGCAATTCAACTATTCTCCCAGCCAGGCCATCATCGACTCGACGGGCAGCATTCAGACAGCGACGAATAACGGCACAACAGCTTCATCTCCGCCAAGCTGGCTTCAGCCCGAGGCTACCGGCCAGACCACGCAGGACGGCATCATTTGGCAATCGGCAGGAAGCGCCAAATGGCAGCCGGATTTTCCCTACACCGCGGGTCAGTTGATTCTGGATTCGAGCGGCATTCAGCTCGTCCAGATCGGCGGCATCTCCGGCGATTCCGATCCCTCATGGAACTCGACGCTCGGCCAGACAACGCAAGACAGCGGAGTCGTCTGGCAAAATCTTGGCCGCGCCCAATGGCAGCCCGGCACGAGCTACTCCGCCGGGCAGGCAGTCCTTGATTTGAGCGGAAATATCCAAGTCGCGACAGTCGGCGGCACCTCCGGCGCATCTCATCCTGCCTGGACCGAGGGCGCGAATGCAACGTCGATGGATGCTGCCGTGATCTGGACCAACAAGGGACCCCTGACCTGGCAGCCCGGTGCCAGCTATGCCGCAGGCCAGATTGTCCTCGACTCGAATAACAGCCTCCAAGTCGCCGGAGCGGCAGGGACCTCTGGGACCAATCCCCCTGTTTGGAACACGACGCCTACCGGCACCACCACCGACGGCGCCATCATCTGGACCAATCTAGCCTACGATTCGTCGGATCTTTTGCAGCTCAAAGCCGTGGTCAGTCAGGCGCCTTACACCAGAACATTCACAGACTCCACCGGCACCGCTTACACCATCTCCCTGCTGAGCACCGCCGATCTTACCAATCTCTCAACCAACGGCCTGCAAACTCTGATCACCAGCCTTAATGCCAGAATCTCGCAGGCCAACGATCTGCTCGATACGGCGTTCCTGACTGTACAGACCGACATCTATCGCTACCGGCAAAATATTCTGGGAGCCACTGCCGCGACAACGCTGGCAACCTCGCCTGTGCTGGCGAATATTGCCACGGGCGAGACCGCCTCCGCTACGGCCGACAACCTGCAGACTTACATCGGCACGCTTGTGCCGACGACGGCAGCACCCACGCCAGGCACCGTTCCTTCGCCGCCGAAATATCCCGTCAGTCCTAATTTGAATCCCGTCATCGACCCCGTCGTTCTGTCGAACAGGCCCATCTTCTACAAGTCTCCACTGATCCATCTCGAAGCCAAGCCGCTGTCATTGCGCAGCCGGGCCATCACAGAGGCGCTGGGTAGCGCAAAACTATTCTCCTTCAATCCCGGCATTGGATCGACGATCAATCTCAACCCGACCAACCTGGCGGGCCAACAGCAGGCGGCTTCGGGAGCTACCGGCAGTCCATTCAAGATCAGCGACACGAACCTCGGCGCAGCCCTCGGCGCGCAGAGATTCCTGGGCAACGCGACTCTCACGCAAACTGGAGTCCAGGCGGGTCCGGCGCAGATCATCGCTCCCGGAGTGAATACCACTGCCACGACTACCGACATCACCAGCCAGTCGCCGCTGGCTGGCGCGCAGTTGAATATTCGCACGCTCACCATTGCCGAGCGCCTGGGTCAATCGCCCTCCCAGGAGGCAATGTTCTACTCGATCGGCAATCGCCTCAGCTTTCTCCAGGCGCTTCAGATGCTGGAGAACGACCTCAACCTGGTGGCCGACGATCTGCCCATCCTTGTCGATTCGCAGCCGACGCTGTCGACTCCGCCACTGCCCACTCCTACCGCCCTCCAGTCGCCGTTGCCTACCTTCTCTGAGTGGCTTGGGCCAACCAATCCACATGGATTGAATTATCCGAACCACCAGGCAACGATCATGCAACTGATCCAGTCTCCCTACATGCTTCAGGATTCTTCCGAGGCGACCCTCTTTTCGGTCGGCGTGCGCGTTGCGGAGCAGCACACCATGCTGCTGCGCGCTCTCGAGGCCCGCGTGCAGCAATACTCCGATTTTGTGACTCTCTGCACCAACGCGCTCACCAATATCCAAAACAACATCCAGCAGGCACAGACTTATACCACTCAGCTCAATAACAATTTGCTACAAGACCGTCAGAACGTAGCCTTCACCAGCGCGCTGTTGAGCGACGAAACCCAGCGCGTGCAAGGCGTCAACACCCAGCGCCAGCAGGTGCTCGCGACGGCTGTACAACTGGTCGCCTACACCCGCGCGCGCACCCTTGAGGCCACCGACACAGCGCCGAGCCGTCAATTGGTTCCCGCCAACGTTACGAATCCAGTGCCTGCCTGTCTCCAGCAGTCAGTGGCAATTCCACCCGAGATCCGCGAGATCGTCGGCCAGCTTCGCGAAGCGCCGGTCAACTGGCTGCCATCCGTTTCATCGCAGGTCGGCAATCTCGAACGTCCAATCCTGTTGCAACAGCTTGCATTCAGCGCGCAGGCGCGTGCGGCGCAGTTGTTGCAACTTCCACTGCTACCTTCCTCGGCCGCCGGCGAAAGTGGCGTCTATGCCTCCACCATCTCCACTGTCTACAGCGCCAATCAGCAGGTCTTTCGCGGCTTCATGATGCAGCGGGCCGCCATTCAGCCGGCGGCATTAGTCAACCTCAGTTGGAGCGGCCAGGTTGCCAGCGTGCAAAGCATCGCGGCGGTCAACGACCTGATCTCTGCTGAATCCGTGCATACCGAGATCAGCAATGCCGTCGCTCGGCTCGTTCAACAAATATCGAGCGTTGCCACCTGCCTTTACACGCGGGTCAGCATCGCCCTGCCTATCGACCGTCTCGCCTGGGCCGAATACCTGCGTGGCGCAGGCCTCTCCGTTCAGTTGCAGAGTCTCGGAGTTCTGCCAAGCTGGAATCAGCTCTCTTACACCGACCGTCAGCAGATGCAAATGCTCGTCGACTGGCTCTTCCTGCAGATCGACAACACCAACTCAGCGGTCATGGCCTTCATGAGCGATGTGGTGCGTACAGCTATCCTGCTGGCGAGCGATGTTCCCATCGACAACATCATCTCCGGCAATGTCATCGCGCGCACGCAGCCGGTGATAGGCGGCATTGTCTCGCTCAACCTGCCGTCGGAACGCATCTCCTCAGGCATGTACGTGAACCTCTACTCCGGTGCGGCACTCGCAGCCCGCGGCGTGGTCAGCGATCTGGACAACACCACAGTCAGCGCAACCGTGACCGACGTCTTCACCCCCGGCACGTATCTTGAAACATCGGATACCGCCCATTTCACCACCCTGACGCCGCAGGCTGTAGCTCTGCGCCCGTTATTCATGTAATGCAATGAGTTCACGACAAAAACGGGTGCCCCAGGTCGCGGCTTTGGGACCTGGGATACAAAGAACCTCAATCCGCTTTCTCTCTTAAGGACTCCAATCGATGGAATCCATGTACGCGCCCCATACCGCACGGCTCGACCGCCATGTCAGGCGGAGCATTCTGCGTGTCGGCGAGGGCGCCTCGCGCCATCGCATTGCCTACTCGCTAGAAGAGGCGTTGCGCCTCGCAACGCTGCCGGGCGAGGAGGAGGGTCGCATTTATTGCTTCCGCCGCGTCTCCCTCTCCGGGATTTCCGCCGAGGCAAATCGCCGCGTCTGGATGGAACAAGTCCAGCAGGTGCTGGGCGCGCAGGCGGCGCAGGCGGTTCATGCCAGCGACCCCAGCGCCGGCTCGGCCAATGCGGTCTACTTCAACAACTTCGAAGAGGCCCTGGAAACGCTGTTGCGCAAAGCAGTGAGCGCTCACAGCACCAGTCAGTGGGAAACTCCGGCATGGTTCGCAAGCTCTGTAATTGGAACTGAGCCGGGCCAGAGCTACGCATTACAAATCCCCGCCATCCTCGAACGTCTTCGTGCGCCATCAATGGCTCCAGGCGCGGCTGCAGCCATTCTCTTCGCAGCGCTCGGAGGCTCCGATCCCGGAGCACTTCTCTCCGCAATTCCTTCCGCCACAATTCGCGAGTGGCTCAGTGAGCTGGAGGGCCAAAAGAGTCTCTCTTCGTCCGCGCCGCCCGTGCAGTTACCCAGCGAAATCAAGACCGCTATTCAGAGGGCTGCATCCCATTTTGGATGGAAGGATCCCGCAACCATTTGGCTAACCGCGCAAGCTGTGCTGTGTCTTTTGCCTGGTGCGTGGAGCTCCGGTACTGCGATAAAGCGGGCCCGCGCCACACTTCGAGTCTTAGAAGAAGAGCAACTTCACGAGCCCCAGGATCGAGCTGCTCTCAACCTCCGCGAATCCGCCGCTCGCTCCTTCATTTTCGATGACGATGACGAGACATCCGCAGCGCAGATGCTTTCATTCGAGAGGAGAGCGGCGAGTCCCGCGCTCGAAGACGCAGTCGAACTTTCACCCGCGCACAAAGCAGGCAGTCATGAACACTCCGAGGAAGCTCCATCCGATCAAGCCCCGGATTTGTCTGTTGAGGTTGCAGCACCATCGTCTGCAATCCCAAACATCCCCATCGCCGAACTGCCGCTTCTAGGCGAAGCCACGCAATCCGCCGGCCTGTATTTCCTGCTCAACGTCCTGCGTTCGCTGGGCATCGTGCGCGCGCTCGGAGCCTGCCCAGCTCTCGCCGAAGCCGATCTTGGCGTTCTTATCCTTCGTCAACTTGCTGTTGAAGCAGGCGTGGCCGACGACGATCCGATCCTGCTCTGCGTCCAGTCGCCGCAGGCTGCATTTGAATTGCCCGGCGAGATCCTTGCAAATCTCTCTCAACAACCCGAAGTCTGGCCAAAGGGATTTGCCGCCTCGCGCAACTCCGAATTCGACAGCGCCTATTTCCTGCGCGTGTGGACCGTTGCAGTTAAGCTTTGGCTTTGGCGAATGGGAAGACTCACCGCGAGCGACGTGATCAATCGCAACGGTCGCGTCTGGCTCACTCGCACGGATCTTGACGTCACCCTTCCACTTGCCGGAGCCGATCTGCGGATCCGCCGCATCGGACTCGATATCGACCCTGGCTGGTTGCCATGGTTTGGCGAATCCGGACGCGTTGTGCGCTTCCACTACCGCGATCGGGAAGCGGAGAGGCCGCCATGTTGAATCGAGCCACAAACGCAGTTATCGAAGATCAACTGGATTCCTTCGCCTTCGTCCTCACAGGCCTCGCGCGGTTGGCCAACTCCTGCGACACTCTGGACGAAAGCATTCAGGAGCGCTTGCGTTCGATCGCCGCACGCCGTATCGATGGCCGCAGGAGCCTGCTCGCGGCCTTTCAGGATTACTTGAGAGATCCCGGCGAGGCCGACAGCGCGCTGGCCGAGGCGGCCCGTTGTTTCCGGCTCTTCCCCATCGAAGTCCTCGCCATCCGTCTGGCTATTGCCGCGGAACAGGATCTGCTCGTCGGGCATCTCTTGTCGCATCTGCAGCAGCCTCTCGCGCTGAGCCGCCCCACTATTGGCCTCGTCGCGCAGGCCTATGCCGCCGATGACCTTCACCAGGCCATGCACCTCTTAGGTCAAGGCAACGCCGTCCGTTGCGGTTTGCTTCAGCTCTGCGGGGACGACCTTCCGCTGCCCGAGCGCCAGATGCGCACTCCGCTGCCCACGGCTCTTGCACTGCAAAAAATGGAGAGCGCATGGCCAGGGACCGCGCCGATCACATTCGATCATTACCCGGTCCCTTTAGGCGAAACCTCACAGGCTCACGCCGCTGAACTGGCTCAGCGTCTTCACGTGCACGAGAGCGCTAGTCCCGCGCTCGTCATCCGCTGCGGCGACGCTCTTGAGGCGCGCTCCGCGGCCTCGCTCGTCGCCTCCCACTCCGGCGCGCACGCGGTTCTCATCCACACCGATCAACTCATGGGCATGGCCCCGTGGCTCGTCCTGAACGGCTTCATACCTGTCTTCGCGCAATGGCTTGTGCCCGGCGAACGTAAGACAGTCCCCGCGATTCCCGGTTTCTTCGGACCTCTGATTCTGCTCACCGGGCCGGAAGGTGAGTTTGAATCAGACGATCGCAGCATTCTCGATTGGCGGCTTGAGATTCCCTCCGCTGCGGAGCGCACCGAGCTTTGGGCCTCAGCGATCGGCGACCACACGCTGGCCAGCCGCCTTGCGCTCGCGCATCGTCATGCAGCCGGACGCATCGCGACGCTCGCGGCAAAGGCACAGGAGGATTGCATTACCCGCAAAACCGGCGGCGACAGTTCGTCCCTCTCTTACGAAGACATCCGAGCCGTTTCGCGGCGTGGCGATCTTGTCGGGTTGGGCGCGCTCGCCGAATTGATCTCCGATGAAGTTGGCGACGAAGCCCTGGTCGCAAACTCCACCTTGCGGCTTGAATTGGAGTCGCTGGTCACCCGCTGCCAGTTGCGCGAGGGTTTTCCCCGCTCGCTCGGACCCTCGATCCAGGCCCGCTATCGGCCATCGGT
This sequence comes from Occallatibacter sp., assembly GCA_049522255.1. GTDB lineage: Bacteria > Acidobacteriota > Terriglobia > Terriglobales > Acidobacteriaceae > Telmatobacter. The sequence continues at coordinate 10,848 of JBEKOA010000055.1, read as the reverse complement.
GCGCGCGCTCTTTGTCGGCCCTTCGGGTACCGGGAAGACTCTCGCCGTAGCCTGGCTTGCCACCCGGTTGGGCATTCCCCTCTTTCGCGTCGATCTCTCAGCCGTCACTTCAAAGTACATCGGAGAAACGGAAAAGAACCTCAGCCAGTTGCTTGCCCGCGCCGAACAAAACGAAGTTTTGCTGCTCTTCGACGAAGCTGATTCTCTCTTTGGCAAGCGCACTGACATCCACGAAGCAAACGATCGTTTTGCCAACGCGCAGACTAACTACCTGCTGCAGCGAATGGAGAGCTACGACGGAATCACCATCCTCACCAGCAACGGCCGCAGCCGTTTCGACGACGCGTTCTCCCGCCGCTTCGATGCCATTCTTTCGTTTCCGCTGCCCGGTCCGGAAGAGCGCCGCGCATTGTGGCTTGCCCATCTCGGTCCGGAACACAGCGTCAACAGCGGCCAGTTGAATCTGCTTTCAGCAGTTGCCGAGCTTACAGGAGGACAAATCAGAAACGCCGTGCTGCGTGCTGCTGTGGACGCCGCGCAGAGCGGGAAGAGCATTCAGTATTGTCATTTGCTGGCCGGAGTTGCAAGCGAATTCCGCAAGTTGAGCCGGCAACTGCCCAACGAATTGAAGCAGGCGCAAGCCATGGCACAAGCCTCAGCCCAAACCTGACGTGGGGAACTTGATCGCCGATGCCAGCCACAGCCAATGCCGCGCCCAAGCACGCCGCCGCCGCGCCCCGCAGCGCGACGGTAAGCCGCGCCCCGGCAAAGGCAGCGCCCGCTGCGAAACAGGAAGTGGCTGCCTCGCCCTCTCGCGCGCCTGCGCTTCCAGCCTTTGCCAAGCCAGCCGTTGCCGCATTGCATCCCGCCTCCGCGCCAGGGGCTGCTCCCAAGCTGATTCACATGCCCGCTCATGCGCCTGCGCAGGGCCAGGTACATGAACATGCTCCGGCCCATCCACCGGAACATACATCTGTCCCGCAGCATCCTCCATCCTTCGCGCACGCAACCGCTCCAACTCCAGCCGCTGCCACCAAGCCTCCGGCTTTGCCTCCCGCAGTTCCCAGGCCCGCCGAGCATGCGCACGATGCGCATATGCCCGCATCCCATAAACCCGCGTCGCCCACCCCAATAACGCACAAGTCAGTAGCGCCGGCGCATCCCGCACTTGGGGCGACTCCGCCTGGGCATGCCGGACTCCCGCCCACGGCGCACAAGCCTGCGCAGACGCTACCTGCCGCACTTTTGCCGGCCGTGGCCAAGCCGATCGCACACAAGCCTGCCGCGCATACCGAATCTCACGCCGCAACCAAGCCGAAACTGGCGGCGCTTGCTCCTCCAAAAACTCCAGGCATGGGCTCCGGGCAGCCGTTAGCCCCGCACATACAAGAGGCTATTCAGAACAGTCTCATGGTCGATCTCAGCTCGGTACGGCTGCACGCTAGCACCGCCGCCGAGCGCAAGGCCCAGTCCCTCTCAGCGCGCGCCTTCACCTTCGGCAACGATATTTTTCTCGGCCACGGCGAGCACCCTACCGATCTGACCCTCATCTCGCATGAGGCTGCTCACGTCATCCAGCAGCAGCACACCGCCCCTGTTGTACAGACGTGGTCTTCGGACCGCAACGATCGTTATGAACGCGAGGCCGACCAGGCTGCGGCAGCGGTTACGAGTGGCCGGAGCTTCGCCGTGCGCGAACGGGTGGACTCTCCCCGCGTGCAGCGCTTCGGCATCAGCGATGCCCTCGATTGGCTGGCCGACAAAGCCACCATCATACCCGGCTTCCGTATGTTCACCATCGTGCTTGGCGTCAATCCCATTAACATGGAGCACGTCGAACGCTCGCCCGCCAACATCATGCGCGCCGTCGTCGAATTCATTCCCGGTGGAACGCTGATTACCCAGGCTCTCGACAAATACGGCGTCTTCGACAAGGTTGGCAACTGGGTCTCCGAGCAGATTGACAAGCTCGGAATGATCGGCAGCTCTATCAAGAACGCGCTGATGGACTTCCTCGACAGCCTGAGCTGGCGCGATATCTTCCATCTCGGCGATGTCTGGGACCGCGCCAAAAAGATCTTCACCGATCCGATCGATCGCATTATTGACTTCGCTAAAGGCCTGCTCGAAGGCATTTGGAAGTTTGTCCGCGAGGCAATCCTCAAGCCCATCTCCAAGCTCGCCGAGGGCACCTCCGGCTGGCCTCTGCTCATCGCGGTCATGGGCAAAAATCCCATCACCGGCGAACCGGTACCGCAGACTCCCGATGCGCTTATCGGCGGCTTCATGCACCTCATTCATGAAGACGAAATCTGGGAGAACATCAAAAAGGCCAACGCCGTTTCGCGCGCCTTCGCATGGTTCAAGAGCGTGCTCACTGGGCTTCTGGGCTTTGTCTCGCAAATCCCCGATCTCTTCATCAAGGCCCTCAAGTCACTCAGTTGGACCGACATCCTCGATCTGCCCGGCGGCTTCATGAAGATCGTCGGCGTCTTCGGCAAGTTCCTCGTCAACTTCATCAGTTGGGCCGGTGGCAAGGTCTGGGATCTGCTCCAGCTCATCTTCGAGGTTGTTGCTCCCGCCGTCATGCCTTATCTCAAGAAGGTGGGCGCAGCATTCAAGAACATCCTCAAGCACCCGTTGGTCTTTGTCGGCCACCTGATCGACGCAGCCAAGCTTGGCCTGAATAACTTCGTCAAGAACTTCGGCGACCACCTCAAGAAGGCCCTGATCGACTGGCTCACCGGTTCGCTCCCCGGAGTCTATATCCCCAAGGCATTCACACTTCCCGAGTTCGGCATGTTCGCGTTGAGCGTTCTTGGCATCACCTGGGCGCAGATTCGCGCCAAGATCGTCAAGGCGCTCGGACCCAACGGCGAAACAATCATGAAGGGTCTCGAAACCGCCTTCGACATCGTTGTCGCTCTGATCAAGGGCGGTCCGGCTGCGGCATGGGATCTCATCAAGGAGAAGCTCACCAATCTCCAGGATTTGCTGATTAACGGCATCGTCGGTTTTGTCAAAGACACGATCATCAAGGTTGCCGTCCCCAAGCTCATCGCGCTCTTCGTGCCAGGCGCCGGCTTCATCACGGCCATCCTCTCCATCTACAACGCGATCATGGTCTTTGTGCAGAAGCTGGCTAAGATCGTCGCGGCTGTCAAGGCCTTCGTCGACTCCATCGTCGCCATCGCAGCCGGCAAGATCGAAGACGCAGCCGGGAAAGTGGAGAGCGGCTTCGAAGGGATGCTGTCGTTGGCCATCGCCTTCCTCGCCAGCTTCTTCGGTCTCGGCAATGTCGCCAGCAAGGTTCTTGAGGTCGTCAAGAAGGTCCAGGGGCTGGTCGACAAGGGCCTCGATGCCGCTATCAACTGGATCATCACCAAGGCCAAGGCCCTCTTCGCCAAACTCTTCGGCAAAAAGGACGACAAGAAGGACGAGCGCACGCCCGAGCAGAAGATGGCCGACTTGGAGAGAGCGACGTCCGAGGCCGATGCCTTGTTACTCAATGCCGACCTCTCGCCAGAGGATGTGAAAGAAAAACTACCAGCGATCAAGACGAAGTATAAGCTGACAAGATTGGAACTGATTACAGAAAACAAAACCGACTCGGACGAAACCGACCATATCGAAGGTGAGATCAATCCAACGAAGGTCAAGCCTCCGAAGAAGAAGATCAGCCCGAGTGCGGAGTACAACGTCGGCGAACACATCGTTGGAAAGCCGGACACCGTCAAACATGCGGCGGGAGAATCGCACCACGTGCCCTACAAGGTCCTGATGCGCTGGATCGGCGAGATTATGATAATCGCCGGCGCCGCGCTCATGAAAACGAAGAGCGCAAAGGGCAAGGCGCTGAAAGACAGGGGCACGGAGTATAAAAATGACGACGTCGGCCTTGGACTTTCAGCGATCTGGCTGAGTTCGAAAGCCCATGACATGGCTCACGCCTCCGCAAAACCTGGAGAACTTACCAGCGTGCAAGGTGACTTCGTCGTGGAAATTGAGTCTGGAGAAATCTCTTCCAGGCCGACCAGGGCTACCGTTGCCCGCTCTGTTCACGAAGATGTAGTTGGAACAGACACGGCAGATACGAAGGAAAAACGCAATAGGGAGATTTACGAAGCCAAGGCGAGCCGCCTGCCATCCCTCTTCGAGAGCGTCTTTGAAAGTGCGTTGAGTGCAGGCATCGCTCTCGTGGAGCGCGTCAAGCTGAAAGACAATAAGTGGAAGGCGCAACTCGAAAGCAAGGCGCGGTCAACCTGGAAGAAGGTCCTGAAACCATGATCGTTGCTCGCAATTTCACCTAAGTGTGACGGGAGGTTATAGAGTTATGACAGTAAGTCTCATTGGTTGGGGCCGTTTCTTCGATCAAGATGGCAATAGAATTACCGTGCCCGCTCCAAGCACCGAACCGGGCAAACCATGGCTTTGGGATCTGCTTGCCTCCGAAGCGCAAAACCTTGCCGCAGTCGGTTTCGATCGTATTCAACTCCCTCCCGCGAGCAAGGCGCAGGGGGGCTGCGGCGCAGGCTGCGATGGCTATGGCATCTACGATCCGCGCGACCTCGGCACAAAGAGCCAGCAGGGAAGCACCCCCACTCGCTATGGCTCTGCCGACTCGCTGCGCCGATTGGTTGCGGTCGCGCACCGCTACGGACTTTCTGTTGACCTGGATCTTGTTCTCCATCAACTCATCGGCGGTGAGAATGCAACTTACCGCTACCTGGGAGCGGATGGCAAGACGCTGAATGGCCGTGGCGCAATGCATCCCGGCTGTTTTCGCTATGCGCCGGACGGAGGCACACAGCCGGAAGATGACGTGCCGGTGCCAGTGGACGACTTTTCCTTCGGTGATGAGAAGGTCTACCAGAATTCGAATCCCGCTGGTTACACCATCAACGACGCTCTCGACTACGGCGACTGGACCCTTCGCACTACCGGCGCGGACGGTGGGAGAATCGACGACGTGAAAGGCCTGTGGGCTCAATTCGTTGCTCAGTTCCTGGGCCACGGCGCGATGGCCAACAAGCCATTTTTCGGCGAATACTTTGACGGAGATCCAGCCAACCTAAACTGGTGGGCGACCAGCTGGCCGATGAATGGACGCTGCGGCGTCGAAGACTTCAACATGCACTTTGCCATCCAGGACGCTTGTAATAACCTGAACGCCCCGGCATTGAATGGAGCCGGATATTCGGAGTGGAACAGTGGACTCTCTTACGGGTTCGTCGAAAACCCCGACACAGACACCAGCCCCGGCGAGCAGGTGATCAGTTCCAAGATGCTCGGCTATGCATTCCTGCTCACAGTCAACTGCCGGCAGGCGCTTATCTATGGCAAGGACTACTTTGGTGAGGATGTTTGGCCCGGAGCTTACGGCCTCAAGCCCCTCATCGATAACTTGATTTACATTAACCGCACCTTTGCCTATGGCGGACAAGTTACGCGCTGGGTCGACGGTTCTGTAATCGTCATCGAGCGCGACGGCAATGGTGGGCCCGTTGGCACAAGCCCCGGTCTGCTGACCGCGATGAACTTCGACACCTATAACATTCGCGAGATAACTTGTGCAACCAGCTTCGGCGCCAACGTGCAATTGCACGACTACACCGGCCGCCACTCGGATATCTGGACGGACTGGCAAGGCAACGCGACCTTCTGGATTCCACCCAACGCCTACACCGGCGGAGAGAGTTATCTTTGTTTTTCGCGTGCCTTCAGTGACAAGCCGATCGCCCAGGAGCCGCGCCGCACGACCCAGGAGTTCTTCGGCTCGCCCGACCTCGACATTCCACCGGCCAGCCCCGGAGAGTTCAAGCCCATCGCGCGAGTCTTTGTGGATGGCAACACCAGCGTAGTCTTCTCCACACACAACAACATCGAGTCTGCCTTGCTCGACGGCACGATTGAGGTGCCGGGCAACAAGCCGGCCAAGACCGGCTGGTACAGCATTGGAGTGAAAACCGCCGCTGCCGCACCGGTCGCATTTGACTTGAGTGTGAATTACTATGCCGGCGCGATGTAAGCAGGACGCACCAAGCCCGAGGAGGTCAACTTCATGAAGAGTCGAAATGAAAAAACGTTTCTCTTGAACCGCAGAAGATTCCTCGCTCTAGGCGGCGGCGTAACCGCGTCAGCGCTGTTGCCATCGCGAAGCGCATTTGCCCTGCCGCCCTCGGGCATCGCCTCGCCCGTGCTCACGCGCGGCAACGACAATGATCGCTCGTACTTCTACAACGACACCACCCTCACTGTGGCCAACGTCGCCGCCCAGGGCATTCGAAAGTACTTTTCTCTCTACATGGAAGGCGATGCGCGCGGTGCCGAGGCGCAGGCGCTCATCCAGCCCAGCGTGCTTTGCGACGACGGAAATGTGCGCGACGTCATCATCACTGCCTCGATGAACAACACGGTCTGGGCCTACGATTACAACACCTCCGATATCTTGTGGGTCAAGAAGCTCGGCATTCCCATCAACGGCAGCGGAACGATCGACATGCACAATATCAACGACCATTGGGGCCTGCTGAGCACCGGAGTCATCGATCCCGATACCAATACCTGGTACGGTGTTGCGTGGAGCTCCCCCGACGGCACACCTGCAAACGGCGCGCACTTCGTACACTCTCTCAACATCGCAAATGGCAGCCGCGTGCACGCCCCCGTCCCGTTGGCTGGGCTCACTTATCAACCGCCCAATGGCGGCGCGCTGCAAAGCTGGAGCGCGGCCATGCGCAAACAGCGCTCTTCGCTGACTCTCACCAAGGTCAACAACGTCAAGACCATCTTCTTTGCCGCCGGCACGGTGCAGGAGGTGTCTGCCGGCTCGGCGGGCTGGATCGTCGCCTACGATGTCGCCACCAACATGATCGCGGCGGGGCTGGCCATGAGCGCCGGCTACGGCGCGGGCGTGTGGATGGCAGGCTCGGGATTGTCGGTCGACGATAACGGCGACTTACTTTTTGAAACCGGTAATGGCAGCTTCGATCCCACGCATGGCGACTATGGGGAGAGTGTCTGCAGGGTGCGTTACACGCCGGCCAGCGGAACAACGCCCGCCTCGCTAGCCGTCGTCGACTGGTGGACACCGTACACCGACGCCGGCCGCGAGGGCGAGGATCCAACGCTCTCGACCCCCGTCAACGCGATGACTGCAAAACTCGCGGGCGTCAATGCGCCCACTTCTGGCGGCCACATGCCCACCAACATGGCCTCGGTGCGCGACGTGAACGGAAAGGTCATCGCCGGCCATCTCTTCAGCACCGTGCCCACTCAGGTCGGTGCGGCCTTTGGCGATGAAGACCTCGGCTCCGCCGGTCCGGCCATGATTCGCAAATACCGCATCATTCTCGCCTATGGCAAAGACGGCATCGCCTACCCGGTCAAGATGGATGCCATGGGCAAAACCATGCCCGCCGACTTTGCCAACGCGGCCGCCAATTACAGCAAGTTAGCGCAACCGCCCATCTGGTACAGTTACTTCCCCGGCTTCAATGTCAATGCCGCGCCGCAAGATCCAAGCACTCTGGATTTTCTCTTCGATAACAAGACGCAGCATCTACACTCCACCTCGCCGCAGTACTTTTCGCAGACTCACGGCCAAATGCTTGTCTGCTGGGGAGAGAACGGAAACTGCCGCGTCTGGACCATGCAGCCCAACGGCCAGATGACTTTTCTGGCGGATTCCGACGAGGTTGCCTCGGTCAATTCGCCAGCGCCTCCTGGCGGCATGCCCGGAGGCTTCATGTGCATCTCAGCCAACGGCAACAAGCCCGGAACGGCGCTTTTGTGGTCCCTCATTCCTTACGGAGATGCCAACTCGACGCTGACCAATGGCCGGCTGCTGGTCTACGACCTTGAGAATTTTGTAACTCGCCCCGACGGCAGTTCCAAGCTCAATGTTCTATGGGACAGCCAGGCGCAGAATTACACCTTCCTCTTCCCAAAATTCAATGTAGGAGTAGTAAGCGGCGGCAAGTTTGTCCTACCTCGCTATGACGGAGGGATGGACGTGCTGGGGCTGGCGTGAACTAGCGAAACCTATCTGCTCGGACCAGGGAAGACCCTCTGGAGAGTTTTCGCAGGCCGGAATACCGTCGGACTATCTAAACATTTTGAATTCATAGAAAATGAGATGGGAGGTCGCAAAGCGGTTGGAGCTCGGCGCTGCTCAACTGTGTATCCAGTAGGTAAGATAATGCAGAGGGGATTTGGAATGAAACGATTGGCGTTCATCCTTGCGATGACAACCTGTTTCTCTGCCAATTGCCTGGGGCAACAAACCGCCGCAGACCTTTGTGTGAAGGATCTGGCAGTGATTCCGGAGTTCCTTCTCGAAAATGATTCCGGAGCGAAAGATCATCTCGCCCAGTTCGGACAGAAGCATTTTGATGATGCACTGGCCGAAGCAAAAAAGGCGGCCATGAGAGTTTCAGACACCAATGGCTGCGGTCAGGTGTTGAATCGGTATCTCAAGGCTTGGCGCCCTGGGCATTTGGAGGTGTCCTCGGTCTTCAAGAGGTCTATCCAGACAGACGCTGGCAGTGCGCCCACGAATGCGAAATCGCGGGAAGATGAACCCACGTTCCAATTACTGTCCAGAAAAACAATCCTCCTTACTTTTAAGAGCTTCGATTCTAAGAATCGGGAACCCCTTATAGCATTGCTAAATCGCAATCATAAGGCATTGGCAAGTTATCCCAATTGGATTATCGACGTGCGTGGAAACGGAGGCGGCAGTGACTACAGTTATGAGCCAGTGCTCGCGTGGCTGTTGCCCGACGAAAAGGTTTCCGTGGGTGAGTTGTGGCTGGCCACTCCCGCTAATTTAGAGGGACACCAGAAACTTTGCGCGATACTGGCCCCCGGAGATGCCGAGTGCGAAAGAGAGATAAATGAGGTAATTGCCCGCACACGCAGCGCACCTACCGGTAGTCTCGTTCCAGGGGATGACAAAGGAGGCATCAGTTTTGAACGCCAAGAGAGGCTAGAGCCGCGACGACCTTCGCGCGTTGCGATCCTTATCGATGGAGGATGCGCGAGTTCCTGTGAGAATTTTCTCCTCGCAGCCCGCCAAAGCTTCAACGTGAAGCTGATTGGTACGCGCACCTACGGCTGCGCCGACTACTCCGATATGCGTCCCTTCGCGCTTCCATCCGGCCAACGGCTACTGTGGCACGCGACAGCGCGGTCGCAGCGGATTCCCGGTCTTCCAGTTGACCTTGCGGGTATCCCGCCCGATGTTTATCTGCCACTTGCTAAGGGAGACCACGTGGAAGAGGAGGAAGTCGGCCGGGTACGGAGTTGGTTGGAGGGCGGATCGCTGGCCCCGCCTAAGACTGGGGTCGAGGCCAAACCTTCGGCCAGTAATTGAATCGCCCTCGACCGATTGCACGTGCTGCGACTGGATTGCCTGTCACTGCGGAAGCAGGCCAACCTTCCACATCCCCGCTCACCCTCCGGCCTTATCCTCAATACAGACCCCGTGTCCGACTTTGCCCAAACCGTCAAGCAGCAGGCCGACATCGTCAAGGTGATCGAGGGATACATCCGCCTGCGCAAGGCCGGCGCGCAAAACTACCAGGGTCTCTGCCCCTTCCACAAGGAAAAATCCCCCTCCTTCTCCGTCCATGCCGTCCGTCAGTTCTACCACTGCTTCGGCTGCCAGGCCTCGGGCGACGTCTTCAGCTTCGTCGCCAAGATCGAAAACGTCACCTTCCCCGAGGCCGTCCGCATCGTCGCGGGCAAATGCGGCATTCCGCTGCCCAAGCACGAGTTCTCATCGCCCGAGGAAGCCGCCGGAGCGCGGATGCGGGCCAAGCTGCTGGAACTGCATGAGACTGCGACCACCTGGTTTGAAGAGCAACTGCGCGGGCCCGAGGGCGCCGTTGCGCGCGAATATCTTGCCGGCCGCGGCCTTACCCCCGAGGGCATCAAGGCCTTCCGCATCGGCTACGCGCCCGACAGCTTCAACGCGCTGCGCGACCGGCTCAGCCCGATGGCCGACAACGAAACCCTCCGCGCCTGCGGCCTCTTCGCATCCAAGGAGCAGGGCGACGGCAGCCTCGGCCCCATCTACGACCGCTTTCGCAAGCGCGTCATGTTCCCTATCTCGAACGAGAGCGGCCGGGTGATCGCCTTCACCGCGCGGACTCTCGAATCCGGCGACAAGGCCGGCGCAAAGTACATCAACTCGCCCGAGACTCCGCTCTATTCCAAGAGCCTTGTCCTCTTCAACCTCGACAAGGCCCGCACCTCGATTCGCCAGCATGAGTTTGCCCTGCTCGTCGAGGGCCAGATGGACTGCATCTCTGTCTTCTTGCGCGGCATTCAGAACGTGATCGCCACCAGCGGCACCGCCTTCACCGAGCAGCAGGTTGCGCTCCTCAAGCGCCACACTTCGCAGGTCGTGGTCAACTTCGATCCAGACGCCGCCGGCTCGAATGCCGCAGAAAAGTCTATCGCACTGCTCACCGAAGAGGGCTTCAACATCAAGATCGTCACCCTCGACGGCGGTCTCGACCCCGACCGCTACATCCGCGAACGGGGCGTCGAGGCTTACACGGCTGCCTTGCGCGGAGCCCGCCGACAGGCCGATTACCTCATCGAGCGCGCCCGGATGCTCTTTCCCGGCGCCAGTTCAGAGCAGAAGGTCAAGGCCATGAACTACCTGCTGCCCCACATCCGCCGCCTGCCCGAGAAGCTGGCTCGTGACCAGTTTGCCGCCGACGCGGCGCAGAAGCTGGGCATCGACTCGGCCGTGCTGCGTGAGGAGCTTCGTCAAGCCGCCCTTCGCCGCCGCGACCACGTCGAGACCAGGGCAACAGCCCTGTCCGAAGTCGAACG